>NZ_JBQTGJ010000054.1:0-555 GCF_052400685.1 Geofilum sp. OHC36d9 | reverse complement strand
GTTAAATAGTTCACATAATCATAGCAACAATACTGAATCCCTCTGTCGGAGTGATGAATTAATTGGCTTGTTATCGGTTCGCCTTGCGTGGCCATTTTTAAGGCATTTAAAGCCCCTTGGCTTGTTAAGTCTGGCCACAAACACCAACCAACAATCTTTTTAGAATAAGCATCGGTTATTAGCGATAAATAAGCAAACCCCAACCTCGTACGAATGTAAGTGATGTCACTTACCCAAAGCCTGCCAGCATTGCGCAATTCTATGTCTCGGACAATATTGGGATAACGTTTGAAAAGATGATTAGAATTGGTCGTTGTCGCTTTTCGCTTAGTACTACGAACCTGTAAGCCATGTTCGCTCATTAAGTAAAAAAACTTATCTCGACCCATCTTAATCTGATGCTCATCCAAAAACGGAGTCATTAATCTGTGCAGCTTTTCACAACCCATTTTTTTATGCTCTGCACGGTGTTTTTTCACTTCGGTAAGCAGCAGAACTTCTGACAGCTGAGTTTGTGCTTGGCGTTTATTGGTATCATACCACGCCTGGCGAGTG
>NZ_JBQTGJ010000053.1:0-567 GCF_052400685.1 Geofilum sp. OHC36d9 | reverse complement strand
TTTTCGTAAATGACCATTTTGAGAGCAAGCATAACGCAGAAGTCGGGACTTTATAGCCGGACACGATAAAGTGGTCGTACATCAAGTGAAGCGTTTGAGCAATAAAGTTCAAATTCAAGGCATGCGCCGCTCGAAAAATGTGAGTTTACTTTTCGTAAATGATTATTTTGAGAGCAAGCATAACGCAGAAGTCGGACTTTATAGCCGGACACGATAAAGTGGTCGTACATCAAGTGAAGCGTTTGAGCAATAAAGTTCAAATTCAAGGCTTGCGCCGCTCGAAAAATGTGAGTTTACTTTTCGTAAATGACCATTTTGAGAGCAAGCATAACGCAGAAGTCGGGACTTTATAGCCGGACACGATAAAGTGGTCGTACATCAAGTGAGGTATTTGAGCTATAAAGTTCAAATTCAAGGCATGCGCCGCTCGAAAAATGTGAGTTTACTTTTCGTAAATGACCATTTTGAGAGCAAGCATAACGCAGAAGTCGGGACTTTATAGCCGGACACGATAAAGTGGTCGTACATCAAGTGAGGTATTTGAGCTATAAAGTTCAAATTCAAGGC
>NZ_JBQTGJ010000052.1:0-574 GCF_052400685.1 Geofilum sp. OHC36d9 | reverse complement strand
GTACCGGAAGGTGTGGCTGGAACACCTCCTTTCTGGAGAGCTGTCTCAAAGACTTTGGAAAAAGATGGACTCAAGATCATTCATACTAAGATTAAGGTATTGTATCTCTATTTTTATGGGGAATTAGCTCAGTTGGCTAGAGCGCCTGCCTTGCACGCAGGAGGTCAAGGGTTCGACTCCCTTATTCTCCACATTGCACAAACAGTGCAAAACGTTCATTGACACGACTGGAAACGAAAAAGAAAATAACACGAAAACTACGTGGCAAAAAGAAAGTAAATAAGGGCGCATGGAGGATGCCTAGGCTCTCAGAGGCGAAGAAGGACGTGATAAGCTGCGATAAGCTGTGGTAAGGTGCAAATAACTGATAAACCGCAGATTTCCGAATGGGACAACCCACTTAGTTGAAGACTAAGTATCCTGAGTTAAATCAGGAGGCAAACCCGCTGAACTGAAACATCTAATTAAGCGGAGGAAGAGAAAACAAGAGTGATTCCCCTAGTAGTGGCGAGCGAACGGGGACCAGCCCAAACCATTAATGTTTCGGCATTAATGGGGTTGTAGGACTTGCATA
>NZ_JBQTGJ010000051.1:0-590 GCF_052400685.1 Geofilum sp. OHC36d9 | reverse complement strand
TGTCATATTCTGAAATAGCTTGACGTAAAAAGTCAAGTAAAATGAAAAAAAAAGGAATTGCCATGTTAACAAATAGCATGGATGGATTTGTATTAAAACAAATCAATTACAATGATTATGAGGTTAGTTTCCGTCGTTGGTTAGTTCACCAAATCGATGATGGTAAAATGAGTTTAGATGAAGTGCGGGATCGATTCCATCTTAACCCTCAAGAGTATAGGCGTATTATTAGCAAATGGCAAGAACGCTATTCTGATGAATTACACTTATCTTTGTCGCTTATGAATTCAAAAGAAAGAGCAGATAACAAACAGCTAGAGGCACGTATAAAGGAGCTTGAAAAGCAACTAGAGTATGCCAAAATGAAGGATATTGCAATGAATACTTTGATTGATGTTGCAGAAACTGAGTTTAAAATATCCATAAGAAAAAAAGCTGGGTCCAAACAGTAGTACTGTTGGCACACATGTATCCTTCACTAAGTAAGAAGGATGCCTGTGAGCTGTTTGGACGCACTCGCCAGGCGTGGTATGATACCAATAAACGCCAAGCACAAACTCAGCTGTCAGAAGTTCTGCTGCTTACCGAAG
>NZ_JBQTGJ010000050.1:0-663 GCF_052400685.1 Geofilum sp. OHC36d9 | reverse complement strand
TGTTGAACTAAATCCCTACGGGATAGCCTTTCTCAAAAATAGCATAAATCCATTTAGTTACAAATCGTAATAACTGTATTATTCACTTTAAAATAATACAGTTATGAGAAAGAAAACAAGTTTAACTATTGTTGAGCAGGCTATGGTGCTTGTCCCAGAATTTAAAGCCAGAGCCTTGAAACTGGAGCATCAGGTGGAGCTTCGCGGTCAGAGCGCAAGTACGCTGAACAATTACGTCCGGCGCATTGCCTTGTTTGTTATTCATTTTAAAAAATTGCCCGAATACGTCAGTGAAGATGAGATCAATGAGTATCTGGTAGCTTTGTCCCGTGACCCCAGGTCGCCTTCGCGTAGCAGTTTCAAACATATGGTTTATGGCCTCAGGTATTACTACCGTTTGTTGGGCATGAACAAAAAATCTATTGCTTTACCTTCATTAAAACAGGACACGAAATTGCCGGTAGTTTTAAACTATCAGGAGTTGAAAATGCTGTTTTCGGCACCTACGTTACTTAAACACCGGATTGTCCTTACGCTTATCTATTCTGCCGGACTGCGGGGACAGGAAGTCATCAATCTCAAAATTTCTGATATTGATTTTGAGCGTATGGTTATCCATATCCGCCAGAGCAAATACAAGAAGGACCGGATTGTTCCTTTGTC
>NZ_JBQTGJ010000049.1:356-678 GCF_052400685.1 Geofilum sp. OHC36d9 | reverse complement strand
TGTATTCAGAAGCTTTAATATTGTTGTAAGTGCTGTTAATATAGGATTGAGAATTGTTGCTTATGTTTGATGTGGAACCATCCATATTTTAATTTTTAGATTAATTGAACCAGGGCTTTTTTTTAGTATTGTTTTAATGTTATGCTATCTTTTTAGTGGCAGAAGTTTGATTAGTAGTTGTTTAATGAAACGAAAATTATAAAATGATTTTCTGAAGTGCAAAAAAAATGGGAATTAATTGACCCCCTTTTTGATGAAATGGGTTGTGCGTGGGGATTTTAAATGGAATTTATTGGGGATTAATGTTGGTTGATGTGCTCAA
>NZ_JBQTGJ010000049.1:0-258 GCF_052400685.1 Geofilum sp. OHC36d9 | reverse complement strand
AAGCCGCACGGGCTTTTACTTTTTTTTACTCATTGAGGTTGTTTGTTTTTTAAAGGTATTCGTGATCCGCTTCGCTCCCGTTAGGCGTAGCGTCTCGTAACGTCGTAGCACGTAAAAAAGATGTTTTTTATTTATGTGCTCAAGCCGCACGGGCTTTTACTTTTTTTTACTCATTGAGGTTGTTTGTTTTTTAAAGGTATTCGTGATCCGCTTCGCTCCACTACAGCAAAAAAAAAGTAAACAAAAAAATGCCGCCGC
>NZ_JBQTGJ010000048.1:0-721 GCF_052400685.1 Geofilum sp. OHC36d9 | reverse complement strand
CCTTGATTTTTATGACTTCACAGGCCTTGAATTTGAACTTTATATTTCAAACACTTAGTTTATGGACAGACTCTATTCAGTTTGATGTAATTTACTTGCTAAAAGTGGCTTAGCTTAGTTTACCACACGAGGGGACTCGTGCGGCAGCGGTGAACGAGGGAAATATCATCCGTTGAAATAATATACTTTGAGATAAAAAATAGTTAATTTTGTAAAATGACAAGAATGATGCAAGACATATTAAAACTAAGTGTTTCAGAACGCATATTAATGGTAGAAGCCATTTGGGATAGTATTGCAGAAAACGATGAAAAGCTTGAATTAACTGATGAAGTAAAAGAGCTTTTAGATAATCGTATTGAGGCACATAAAAACAATCCAAGTGAAGGTTCCAGTTGGGCTGATGTAAAAGCGAGAATTAAAAATCAGTTCTAATGTATAAACTTATCATCGAACCATTTGCGGAAGAAGATGCGAAAGATGCAGCAAATTGGTACAATGAAAAAAGAGAAAGTTTAGGGAATGAATTTTTACTTGCAGTGGAGGCTGCTTTAAATGCAATACAGCGAAATCCAAATCATTACCAGGTAATTTATAAAGGACTGAAAAGAGCTTTAACTGTTCGTTTTCCTTATGGGATATTTTTTACAGTTGAAGAAAATATCATATATGTTTTAGCAATCGTTCATACAAGTAGAAGTCCAAAAGTCTGGAAGAAAAG
>NZ_JBQTGJ010000047.1:0-746 GCF_052400685.1 Geofilum sp. OHC36d9 | reverse complement strand
TGTAATATCCTAAATTAGCTTGACAGATTTTACAACATTACTTGAATGGGATACAAACATAAAACATCATACTGGTTTTAAAAACAAACTGATTGTTATTTTTAAAATTTGATGGTTTTAAAAAGTTATCCCTATTTCGAGATACGTCTTTTGTATAACGTACTAACACCATATACAGTCTTTTTTTTAGTCACTAATATATTTACAACATCACATTTTAATATTTTTTTTTCGAACACTGTTTTTGTTTTGCACTGTTTAAGCTTGCAGATTTTTGTGAGCAAGAATTTTGAGATAAATACTACCTGAGGTACGAAGGTGGAGATTTATTTCAAAACCCGAAGGGCTTGTTCTTGAGCACAATAATCAAAAGCTTATGTTTGCATTTCAAAATCAGTTGTGGTCACATACTTTTTTTTATTCCAATGTTTTTTGAGTCCTCCTGTTTTAGTGTGTGCCTGGGCTGGAGTTAGCATGTCGCAACTGCGATGTGGCCTAATGTTGTTGTACTTGTTGATGGCTATTTTTACGGCCTCATGTGCGTGGTTGTAATCCTCAAATGTATCGAACAAGTCATACTCATCTTTTAAAATACCATTTACTCGCTCTGCTACCGCATTTTCGTAAGGATCACCATTTTCCGTCATTGAAATTTGAATATTACAACCTGTTAAATAGTTCACATAATCATAGCAACAATACTGAATCCCTCTGTCGGAGTGATGAATTAATTGGCTTGTTATCGG
>NZ_JBQTGJ010000046.1:0-766 GCF_052400685.1 Geofilum sp. OHC36d9 | reverse complement strand
TTTTGCTGCATCGTGCGAACCGGCAAAGAGGTAATTCTTGCGACCCAAGGCCAATGGGCGAATAGAGTTTTCTATTAGGTTGCTGTCAATTTCGAGCATTCCATCGGTTAAATAATTCTGTAGGCTAATCCATCGGTTGGCACAATAATCAAAGGCTTTGCCTATTGGACTTTTGGGTGTTACTTTGTTTCGCTCTTGCTGTATGTATTGGCCAATCTCATTAATGATGGGCAACGATTTGTCCAATCTTAACGCATAACGTTCTTTGTGCGACATTTCAGATTCGCGGGCAAGCGCTTCGATAGCATACAACAATTGAATAAGCTTCATTACATGTGATGCTCTTTCCTTATCATTTCCAAGTGCCTTGTCAAAGTATCGACGTGCGTGTGCCCAGCACGAGAGATGTGTTATATTTTGTAGCGCAGCCAAATAGGTATATCCGGAATAACCATCGGTTTGAACATAGCCTTTAAAGGTTAATAAATCATCGATAGGCCCATTGGTCGAACGGTTCTTGTAATACTCAAAAAGTACTGATTTTGACAATGGGGCATATCTTACCCACATATAACCTTGATGACATGCACCTTTTTTATCTTTATCCTGCACTTTTATGGGCGATTCATCAATCATTTGATAGATTTCGCTAAAAATATGAAGCCGGAGAACTGCGTAGAGTGGTTGAAGTAATTGAGCTCCCAGTTTTACCCACGATTCTAAAGTGGAACTGGGTACCGAAACTCCCATTTGCCTGATTTGGTTA
>NZ_JBQTGJ010000045.1:0-1015 GCF_052400685.1 Geofilum sp. OHC36d9 | reverse complement strand
AAAATACTATGGACCTACTGTCGTTTTTTTATGTTTTTGAGAAGAATGCCCATGCTTTAATTGTGTTGCTTTAAACTCTTTGTGTTTAAAAAAAGAGAGCATTTTGCAACTCAAAAGTTAAAAACCAGTCTCTTTTTGGCTTAAAACCTACCCTTTAGACAATACAACACCTAACCTCATGTTCATGAAGTTTTTAAGGGAGGTGTTTTGTTGGTTACAGCAACTTTGCAAAAAGCATAGAAGGCAGATGTCCTGCGGGTGACCGAGTCCTGGGCATAGTTCTTATGACAATCAGACGTCCCTTTTTGCAATGAGGACATTTGGTCACGTCAATCCCGGTTAATCTTAAAATGCGTTCTGAAGCTGTTTCTTCCTTTTTGGGTGCCATCAACTGGGCAATGTCGGGCTTCTCATCCGGCACTAATTGCAAATTCAGATGGCGCTTTGTGGAATGGTGATAAATGCCGAACCGACGGAAGCGTACGTAACCATCCGGCATGACATGCAGGCAGAATCGACGCAAAAACTCTTCACCTTTAAGTGATACCGGTTTCTTTTGTGCCCGGTCACGGTAGTTTTTGGCCACCAAAGTGACGAGTGTTGAGTTAATGTTCAAGATCCTCTGTTTGCTGATGGCAATACGATGAGTATATTGTCCCAGATACCTGATGACATGCTCGGCTCCTGCCAGGGATGACTCGCAATAGACTACCCATTTTTTTTGGTAGGCCTTTTCAATGCGGGCTTTAAACCCATCAATTGCAACTTGCTTTCGTAGTTCCCTTCGCATGCTGTCCAGAAATTTACCTTTAAAGGCTGCACTCAACAGAGGCAACAACCCATGCCAATAATTTGCTGGATGAGGCCTACAGGGAAGCTTCCAATATGGCAGATCTTCTTTCCGGTCTGTATGGAAAAGAGAGCGAGATTGTTAAGAAAATCTGTCATATTCTGAAATAGCTTGACGTAAAAAGTCAAGTAAAATGAAAAAAAAAGGAATTGCCATGTTAACAAA
>NZ_JBQTGJ010000044.1:0-1042 GCF_052400685.1 Geofilum sp. OHC36d9 | reverse complement strand
AGTGCTAATCTGCGATACTTTCTGTGTTGCAGCACTGTTGACATGCGAAATGGCTTTGATGGATTGTCTGGAATTGTTCGAAATCACCTAAAAAAAGACCCCGTTTCGGGTGATATTTTTATTTTTCTGAATAAAACACGCACACATATCAAACTTTTGTATTGGGATGGCGATGGATTTGCCTTGTTTTATAAGCGTCTTGAGAGGGGAAGGTATCCCTTACCTGCTCGTAATGGGTTGTCGAAACAAATCAAAAGAGAAGAGCTTTTAATGCTTCTCGAAGGACTTTCGTTTGATGAAATGAAGCGAAAAAAGCGATACAAAATTAGTTGAATTCCAGTATTAAATATACGATAAAACCCTTGTGAGATAAGGCTTTTTAGTGTATATTCGTACATGAACGATCAGCAAAATAACAACTCTTTTTCGACGAATTCCTTGAAGGCTAAAATTGCCATCCTGGAGAATAAACTGGCCGAAAAAGACTCCGTTATTGCTGAACGAGATTCTGCAATAAATAAGCTGGCCATCGATCTTGATGCAGCCAGGTTTCAAAACGAGCAACTTCGACGGATGATTTTCGGGTCCAAAAGAGAACGTTTTGAATCAAAAATCGATTCCAGTCAGCTTATCCTCGAATTTGAGCCTAAAGCAGCTGAGATAGAAGAAGCCGTTGAAGCTGAACGTGAACTCATAAAGGTGGCTTACGAGCGCAAAAAACCTGAAAAAAAACATCATGGACGTTTGGTATTACCCTCTCATTTGCCAGTTGTTGAAACCATTATAGAACCATCAGAAGACACCACCGACATGGTATGTATCGGTCGCGAAATTACCGAAGAATTGGATTATACACCTGCCAAACTTCATATCAATCGCATCATCCGCCCAAAATACATTACAAAAGAAGATGAGCGTGGCAATCAAAAACAAGTTATTGCCGAACTTAACCGACCAATCGCCAAATGTATTGCAAGTACAGCGCTGTTGACAATGATTTTTATCAACAAGTACATTTATCACTTGCCACTTTATCGAACAC
>NZ_JBQTGJ010000043.1:0-1052 GCF_052400685.1 Geofilum sp. OHC36d9 | reverse complement strand
TCTGATATTGATTTTGAGCGTATGGTTATCCATATCCGCCAGAGCAAATACAAGAAGGACCGGATTGTTCCTTTGTCCACCACAATGGTCATAGGACTCAGGAAATATCTCAGTGCAGAAAACCCGCATGTTTGGCTGTTCAATGGCAAAGAGCCTGATGGACGATATAGCGTTAGAGGATTATCCTGGGTCATGCGCGAAACCCTTAAAAAGACCTCTATCACCAAAAATGTCAACCTCCATTCCTTACGCCATACTTACGCTACACATTTGTTGGAACAGGGATTAAACATTGTCACGCTCAAGGATCTTTTGGGTCATGCCGATATCTCTACTACCATGATTTATCTGCACGTAGCTCAATGCCAACATATCAATGCTCACAGCCCATTAGATACTCTTTATGGAAAAGCACTTCAAAAATAAGCATGAGTTGGCTGACATTGTGCGACAATTTGGTAAAAAATTATTGCAGAGTGGGGAGCTATCATCCAAACAGACCAAGGTGCTGTACAACATTGTCCAGTGCCGCACGGCGTCTCTGGGCGGGCATGAACAGGTGTGTGAAGATTGCGGTGCTATACACTACAGTTACAACAGTTGTCGTGACCGGCATTGTCCCAAGTGTCAGGGAGCCAAACAGGCTCTCTGGGTTGAACAGCTAATGGAATCGACGTTAGCAGTGAAACACTACCATATTATTTTTACGGTGCCACATGAGCTGAACCAAATTTACCTTTGGAACAGACGGCTTTATTGCGATATTTTGTTTCGTGCCGTCCGTCGTACGCTGCACAGCTTTGGATACACACATTACGGATGTGAAACCGGTGCCGTAGCCGTATTACACACCTGGGGGCAGAACCTGTCGTTGCACCCGCACATACACTGCATTGTTCCGGCAGCCGGTTATTCTTTATCGGGCAAGTGGCGCCATATAGGCAAATATGAGGACTATCTGTACCCGGTACACCAGTTGAGTGCAGCCTTTAAAGGTAAATTTCTGGACAGCATGCGAAGGGAACTACGAAAGCAAGTTGCAATTGATGGGT
>NZ_JBQTGJ010000042.1:0-1260 GCF_052400685.1 Geofilum sp. OHC36d9 | reverse complement strand
AGACCGGATTTTTGGTGTTTTTGAAAAATGGACTTATTTAATAACCACTTTAATAATAATGCCATCCACACTTAACATATATACCCCGCTGGAGAATGCTGATATATTAATGCGATTGCTCTGGCTTAAATCCTGAACCAGCACTTTTGTCCCGTCTATATTATAAAAACTTGCAACACCGGTGCTTCCTGTTACCGTTATGACGGTGGTAGCCGGATTGGGGTAAACATTGATGGCCGTTGTATTTTGCTCTGTTGCGTGAATAGAAACATTTTGCCCGACTGTAATGGTCACATCCATGGTATTACTCATCAATTCGCCATCGCTTACCATTATCTCGACTTCGTAATCGCCCAATACCGTTGGTGTCCAACTAAGAATACTGTCCTGCAGCAATGACATGCCATCAGGTGACTTTAGTAACTTCAGGCTCACATCCGGGTTATCCATGGTTACCACTTGTATGGTATCAAGATATTCGACATTTACTTTGGCTATCTTTTTAAAAACAGGTAAAATAACAGGCGCATCTGCCACATTAATCAAGCGCGGAAAAGAAATCCCCTCAGTAATTTCCCAATTATTTTCAAAATCCCATCCGGTAAAACGACTGCTTTGCTTCATTTGGGCCGTGGTGAGTGCCGTTACTGTTTGACTGTTACTATCATCGGAACCCAAACCGGAAGATTGACCACTTGTTTCGCTATTATAATAACTATTGCTTATTGTTGATGAATAATCATTAAATCCTACCAAGCCACCTACATCAGAACTGCCAGAAACCGAGCCAATGGAATAACTATTATTGACTGATGATGAAGAAAAAGAATTAGATCCTACCAGGCCACCAGCATTATTATCTCCGGAAACCGAACCGGTGGAATAACTATTATTAACTGATGATGAAGAAGAATTAAGTCCTATCAATCCTCCTACAGAATAACTCCCCGAAACAGAACCCGTGGAGTAACTATTATTGACCTGTGATGTTAAAGAATTACGTCCTACCAAACCACCGACATAATCCCCTCCTTGTATATCAACATTCGTAAGCCCTAAACTATCAATGCTTACACCACTGGCAGAACCAAATAGGCCAACATAATTAGTTAATGAACGATTAATGGTTAGTCCATCTATCGTATAACCTTTCCCGTTGTAGTTTCCCGTAAACCTGGTTGTGCTGTTACCAATGGGCGAAAAACCAGCTCCTTCGTTCCAATTTCGGGTATCTGAAGCGTCAATATTGGCTGTTTGCTC
>NZ_JBQTGJ010000041.1:0-1365 GCF_052400685.1 Geofilum sp. OHC36d9 | reverse complement strand
CAATAGTCCGTTAAACTATTGTATAAATATTTGAAAATCAGTAAAATAAGTTGATTTTTTCTTGGTTAAACCCTTGAAAATCAGTATCTTAACAGATTAAACCAAAAATCGAATTAAGAATGATCTTCAAGGGCAATAACTCAATTAAAGCATTGATATACAATGCTTTAATTAATAAATCTCTTAATCAATGGCGAAAAGATTTTCTTTCCGAAGTGTTCATACTCTTCCTTTGCATTAAAGGAAGAATCAATTTTGCTCAGCTCGAAAGATACGGTCTTTTCACCGAACAAAGATATCGTCAACAGTTTGAAAAACCATTTGATTTTATGGAATTCAATACCAACTTAACAACTCAACACGGAAGCGGTCATTATATAATTGCTTTTGACCCAAGCTATATACGTAAGTCAGGTAATAAAACACATGGCTTGGGACGTTATTGGTCCGGATGCGCTCAAGCCTCAAAATGGGGACTTGAAATTGGTGGCATTGCCGCTGTTGATGTCGACAACAATTTTGCATTTCACTTGGACGCTATACAAACACCATCAAGCAAGGGAGCCCTGGACGACGAGAAATCTCTTTTAGATTGGTATGGCGACACCTTATATCAAACAAAAGATACCTTGAGTAAGATTTCAACATACCTGGTTGCTGATGCTTATTTTTCCAAAAGACCATTTCTCGAAAAGGTACGTTCAATGCAAATGCACCTGATAAGTCGTCTGAGAGATGATGCCGATATGAAATACCTCTATTATGGCCCAAAAACTGGTAAAAGAGGGCGTCCAAAGAAGCATGATGGAAAAATTGACTGGAACAATCTCAAAGATGATTATTTCGAGATAGAGCATATTGATGATACTACCACCATATACTCAGCGGTGATTTACGCTAAATCTTTTAAGTGCAACATCAAAATCTCATGTGTCTTTTTTCTTAATGATAAGGGCAAAGAAACACGCAAAATTTATTTCTCTTCTGACTTGGAAATGTTGGCTGCCGATATATTGCAATATTATCGCTCACGCTTCCAAATAGAATTTGTGTATCGCGATGGAAAACAATTTACCGGTTTGGAACATTGCCAGGCAAGAAGTGAAAACAAATTGAATTTTCACTTCAATGCATCTCTAACATCTGTAAATCTTGCTCGAATATCTCATTGGCTCAGCATTCCTAAAGAACAACGACAGGCTTTTTCAATGACTGATGTAAAAACTCTGTACCACAACAAGATACTTATAGACCGATTTATTGATGTGTTCGCTATAAACCCAAACACGAGAAAAAATCAAAATATTGTCAAAGAGCTTATTAAATACGGCACTTTGGCCGCGTAAAACTTAACGGACTATTGAA
>NZ_JBQTGJ010000040.1:0-3054 GCF_052400685.1 Geofilum sp. OHC36d9 | reverse complement strand
TTTATGTGCGTCTGTAAAGCCAGCTACGTCGTTACGCTTGTCATAAAATATAGTCATTTACGAAAAGTAAACGCCTTAATTTTTATGACTTCGCAAGCCTCGTATTTAAACTTTATATTTTAAACACTTTAATTATTGTGAAACGCTAAATTTATGTGCGTCTGTAAAGCCAGCTACGTCGTTACGCTTGTCATAGAAACAGTCATTTACGAAAAGTAAACGCCTTGTTTTTTATGACTTCGCAAGTTTCGTATTTAAACTTTATATTTCAAACACTTTAATTATTGACAGACTCTAAACCGCGTTGCAAAAAAACACTTTTTTTTTCGTTACTCCCCTTTAAAAATGATAATATGTCATAATAAAACCTTTTTTTAAGCTTCACGAGCCTTTGATTTGAACATTTTCTGCCAGACGTCAGTTTTTTTCCTCTCCGCCACATTATTTTTGAATTAAAACGTAAATAATTTAGCACTAAAAGTCCGGATTGGTATTTCAACCGTTTCAATAGTAACTATGCTATTCCTACCTCATCTTCGCCTGATTCAAAACGACCATTTATTTTATGTATTAATTAGTGTTTGTCTATAATGTCAACTTCTGCGTTACGCTTGTCATAAAAACAGTCATTTACGAAAAGTAAACGCCTTGATTTTTATGACTTCGCAAGACTTGAATTTGAACTTTATATTTCAAACACTTTGTTTATGGACAGACTCTAATTAAATTCCTGCCAATGGGTTGATTCTTACGCTAAACAATGCCAGGTAACATGGGTACAAACTGAAAAGAGCCGAAGCACTGCTGCTCAAACTCATCGTCAGACAATCGCACCACGCGTGTCATTTCCTGCACATTACGCCCCACGGGCACCACCAACGCCCCCCCAACCCTTAACTGAAGCAACAATTGCCGGGGGACACTTAAAGCACCAGCAGTAACCAGGATGGCATCAAACGGCTCAAACCCGGGCAGGCCTGCGTAACCATCACCCAAAAACAATCTAATTTTAGGATAACCGATATCCGACAACAAAGTTTTACATTTTTTATAAAGAGACGACTGTCGTTCAATAGAATAGAGCTCCACCCCCATCTCGGCCAGAACAGCGGCCTGATACCCCGATCCGGTTCCAACTTCCAGGACTTTACAACCGGCATTCACCTTCAATAATTGCGATTGAAAGGCCACAGTATAAGGTTGCGAAATAGTTTGCCCCGAACCGATGGGAAATGCCGCATCGCGATAAGCAAACTTCACAAATGAGCTGTCCATAAACAAATGCCGGGGCACTTTCCCGATGGCTTCGAGAACAATTTTATCGGTTATCCCCTTCTCCATCAGCTCATCCACCAATCGGCGTCGTAATCCCTGATGTCTGAATGAGTCAAGTCGCTTCATGGCAACAAAGATAAAAGAGTTCATCAAAATAACCGACAAGAGATAAAAAAACGAAGCACAATACTTTTTTATAAAAAAAATCGTTTGATTTACAGAAATGTATTTTTAAGGGAAACTCAATCGGAACATGCGCACAAACAAACGGATTAAAAATTTAGCACCGGGAATAATGGCGGCTATTTTTGACGGTATGCTCTTTTCGCTACTGTTGCTGATTATTCCCCTATTTGTAATCGAAACAAAACTCCAACCACTCATAGCGCCCGTAACCAGCATCCCGGTAGAATTTTTAATACCGCTGGTTCTAATAGGATTAATTGCCCTGTCCGGCAGCTACAAATCCAACTGCAACTCGTCGGGCCAACTCTCGGTAAAACTTCCCATAGCAATATTATGGAGTCTCTGTATCCTCATCGTTGTTATGCTGATTAATCAACCACCATCGGTTCTCAACAGCTTTTCTTACTTGCTAAAAATAGTCATCATTACCGGCATATACACCACGTTCATCCTTTTCAACCGACTGATAGTGCAACTTATCACCGGGTTAATGCTGAAAAAAGGGATTATTTGTCACCGCATACTGTTTGCCTTTCAGCAAATACCGGACTCTCCGTTTCTAAAAGAATTTTCGCGGCGCATTGAGTCCAACAATTTCACCCTTGCCGGCTACTGCAGCGATGAAAATGTCACCCACAATTATTTTAAGGAAGCTTCACGGCTGGGTAAATACGGCGAAACGGCCGAAGTTATAAAAGAAAATAATATTGATGAAGTCATTCTGTTCAGCTGTACCAATAACATCAGACAAACAGAGCACATATTGTCGCAAATAGACACATCTAACGTTTTGGTGCGCATTCCGCCGGAATCGAAAAATTATCTGCTGAATCAATATCTTCAAAAACAAACGGATGACCTGCCTGCCATCTCCATCCGTCCGAAAAAACAAACGCTTGTTTACAAAATACTTAAACGCTCGTTGGATATTATCTTTGCCCTGGCCGGACTTCTGTTCACAGCACTCATTTACCCATTTATTAGTGCGCTGATAAAAAAAGAGTCGCCGGGGCCGGTTATTTTCACTCAACTGCGACGCAACCATAAAGGGTGTAAATTCAAGCTTTTTAAATTCAGGACCATGTACACCGACGCAGAAAAAGACGGTCCGGCCCTGGCTGCGCGCGCCAAAGACGACCGTATCACGCCCTTTGGTCATTACATGCGCCGCATTCATCTCGACGAGTTACCTCAATTCTGGAACATCCTAAAAGGCGATATGTCGTTAATTGGCATACGCCCCGAAAGAGATTATTTTGCCCGTATACTTGAAAAGGAAACACCTTATTACCAGTTTATAAGTCAGATAAAACCCGGACTAACTTCTTTGGGGATGGTTAAATATGGCTATGCGCACAGCGTTGAAGAGATGAAAGAGCGGATGTTCTATGACATCATCTATCTCAATAATCAATCATTTATTTTTGACATTCAAATCATTGGAAATACCATCATCTATATTATAAAAAGGATATTTTTCAACCCTAAATAAAACGGGGCATCCGCTTAAATTGGCTTGTCATATTCTGAAATAGCTTGACGTAAAAAGTCAAGTAAAATGAAAAAAAAAGGAATTGCCATGTTAACAAATAG
>NZ_JBQTGJ010000039.1:0-4910 GCF_052400685.1 Geofilum sp. OHC36d9 | reverse complement strand
CAAGGATATTATAATGTTGGTGGTTTGGTAGGACGTAATTTTTTATCATCACAGGTAAATAATAGTTACTCCACGGGTTTGGTTTCGGGGAGTTCTTCTGTAGGTGGATTGATAGGACTTAATTATTCATCATCACAGGTAAATAATAGTTACTCCACCTGCTCGGTTTCGGGCGATGATCGTGTTGGTGGCCTGGTAGGATCTAATTCTTCTTCTTCATCATCAGTAAATAATAGTTATTCCATTGGCTCGGTTTCAGGAAGTTTTTATGTTGGTGGTTTGGTTGGATCTAATTATTCATCAACAATAAGCGATAGTTATTACAATAGCGAGACAAGTGGTCAATCTTCTGGTTTGGGTTCAGATGATAACAGTCAAACAGTAACGGCACTTACCACAGCCCAAATGAAACAAAGCAGTCGTTTTACCGGTTGGAATTTTGAAAATAATTGGGAAATTACTGAGGGGATTTCTTTTCCGCGCTTGATTGATGTGGCAGATGCGCCTGTTATTTTACCTGTTTTTAAAAAGGTAGCCAAAGTAGATATCGAATATCTCGATACCATACAAGTGGTAACCATGGATAATTCTGACGTGACCCTGGAGTTACTACGGTCACCTGATGGCATGTCATTGATGCAGGATAGTATTCTTAGTTGGACACCAACGGCATCTGGCGATTACGAAGTCGTGATAATGGTGAGCGATGGCGATGGATTGCAAGCTGTTTATAGTTATACCATTGCGGTAATTGATTTAGGTGGCCAGGGAACAGTCAGTCATCCTTTTAAAATTACGTCGCTCGACGAGTTAAGAATGTTATCCGAAACATCAGCATTATGGGATAAGAGCTACTATTTTGAGCAAACAGCCGATATTGACGCTTCAGATACCCGCAATTGGAACGATGGGGCTGGTTTTTCGCCCATTGGTAACAGCACAACACCATTTACTGGAAATTACAATGGGCAAGGTTATACGATAGATGGACTCACCATTAATCGTTCATCAAGTGATTATGTCGGTTTATTTGGTTATGCCAGTGGTGCAAGCATTGATAGCTTAGGGCTTACGAATGTCTATATACAAGGATATTTTTATGTTGGTGGTTTGGTAGGATCTAATTCTTCAACATCACAGGTCAATAATAGTTACTCCACGGGTTCTGTTTCGGGGAGTTCTTATGCTGGTGGTTTGATAGGATATAATTCTTCATCATCACAGGTCAATAATTGTTACTCCGCCAGCTCGGTTTCGGGCTATAATTATGTTGGTGGTTTGGTTGGATATAATGATTCTCATTCATCAGTAAATAATAGTTATTCCACCGGCTCGGTTTCGGGCGATGATCGTGTTGGAGGCTTGGTCGGTCAGAATAGTGATTCGTCAACAGTAAGAGATAGTTATTCTAAAGGTTCTGTCTCTGGCCGTTCTAAAGTTGGTGGTTTGGTTGGATATAATAATTCTTTATCAACAGTAATCAATAGTTATTACAATAGCGAGACAAGTGGTCAATCTTCCGGTTTGGGTTACGATGAGAGTAACAGTCAAACAGTAACGGCACTCACCACGGCCCAAATGAAGCAAAGCAGTCGTTTTACCGGTTGGGATTTTGAAAATAATTGGGAAATTACTGAGGGAATTTCTTTTCCACGCTTGATTAATGTGGCAGATGCGCCTGTTCTTTTACCTGTTTTTAAAGAGATAGCCAAAGTAGATGTCGAATATCTCGATACCATACAAGTGGTAACCATGGATAACCCTGCCGTTACCTTTGAATTGCTACAGTACCCTGATGGCATGTCATTGATACAGGACAGTATTGTTAGTTGGACACCAACGGCATCGGGCGATTACGAAGTCGAAATAATGGTGAGCGATGGCGATGGCTTGTATGCTATTTCTAATTATACCATTACGGTAACTAGTTTAAGTGGCCAGGGAACAGTCAGTGATCCTTTTAAAATTACATCGCTCGACGAGTTAAGAATGTTATCCGAAACATCAGCATTATGGGATAAGAGCTTCTATTTTGAGCAAACAGCCAATATTGATGCTTCAGAAACCGGTACCTGGAACGATGGAGCTGGCTTTTCTCCCATTGGTAACAACACAACCAGGTTTACGGGAAACTACAACGGGAAAGGTTATACGATATATGGACTAACCATTAATCGTTCATCAACTTATTATGTTGGACTATTTGGTTATGCCAGTGGTGCAAGCATTGATAACTTAGGGCTTACTAATGTGTATATACAAGGATATTATTATGTCGGAGGTTTGGTAGGATTTAATTCTTCATCATCACAGGTCAATAATAGTTATTCCACCGGTTCGGTTTCGGGGAATTATATTGTAGGTGGTTTGGTTGGACTTAATGATTTTTCATCACAGGTCAATAATAGTTATTCCACCGGTTCGGTTTCCGGAAACAATTATGCAGGAGGCCTGGTCGGATCTAATGATTTTTCATCATCAGTCAATAATAGTTATTCCACAAGCTCGGTTTCAGGTAGTTCTGATGTTGGTGGTTTGGTTGGATATAATGATTATTCATCAACAGTAAGCAATAGTTATTATAATAGCGAAACAAGTGGTCAATTTTCTGGTTTGGGTTCCGATTATAGTAACAGTCAAACAGTAACGGCACTTACCACGGCCCAAATGAAGCAAAGCAGTCGTTTTACCGGTTGGAATTTTGAAAATAATTGGGAAATTACTGAGGGGATTTCTTTTCCACGCTTGATTGATGTAGCAGATGCGCCTGTTATTTTACCTGTTTTTAAAAAGACAGACAAAGTAGATGTCGAATATCTCGATACCATACAAGTGGTAACCATGGATAATCCTGACGTGACCCTGGAGTTACTACAGTCACCTGATGGAATGTTAGTTATGCAGGACAGTATTCTTAATTGGACACCAACGGCATCGGGCGAATACGAAGTCGAAATAAGGGTAAGCGATGGCGATGGATTGCAAGCTATTTATAATTATACCATTACGGTAACTAGTTTAAGTGGCCAGGGAACAGTGAGTGATCCTTTTAAAATTACGTCGCTCGACGAGTTAAGAATATTATCCGAAACATCAGCATTATGGGATAAGAGCTACTATTTTGAGCAAACAGCCAATATTGACGCTTCAGAAACCGGTACCTGGAACGATGGAGATGGTTTTTCGCCCATAGGTAACAGCACAACCAGGTTTACGGGAAACTACAACGGGAAAGGTTATACGATAGATAGCCTATGCATTAATCGTTCAATATTCGATAATATTGGACTATTTGGTTATGCCAGTGGTGCAAGCATTGATAGCTTAGGACTTACGAATGTTTATATACAAGGAGCTTCTGATGTTGGTGGTTTGGTAGGATATAATTCTTCATCATCACAGGTCAATAATAGTTATTCCACCGGTTCGGTTTTCGGATATTATAATGTTGGTGGTCTGGTAGGATATAATTATTCTTCATCATCAGTCAATAATAGTTATTCCACCGGTTCGGTTTTCGGAGATAATAATGCTGGTGGCCTGGTAGGATCTAATAAATATTACTCATCAGTCAATAATAGTTATTCCACAGGCTCGGTTTCAGGGAGCTCTGATGTCGGTGGTTTGGTTGGATATAACAATAATTCATCAACAATAAGCAATAGTTATTATAATAGCGAAACAAGTGGTCAATCTTCCGGGTTGGGTTCCGATGATAGTAACAGTCAAACAGTAACGGCACTTACCACAGCCCAAATGAAACAAAGCAGTCGTTTTACCGACTGGGATTTTGAAAATAATTGGGAAATTACTGAGGGGATTTCTTTTCCGCGCTTGATTAATGTGGCAGATGCGCCTGTTATTTTACCTGTTTTTAAAAAGATAGCCAAAGTAAATGTCGAATATCTCGATACCATACAAGTGGTAACCATGGATAACCCGGATGTGACCCTGGAGTTACTACAGTACCCTGGTGGCATGTCATTGCTGCAGGACAGTATTGTTAGTTGGACACCAACGGCATCGGGCGATTACGAAGTCGTGATAATGGTGAGCGATGGCGATGGTTTGTATGCTATTTCTAATTATACCATTACGGTAACTAGTTTAAGTGGCCAGGGAACAGTGAGTGATCCTTTTAAAATTACATCGCTCGACGAGTTAAGAATATTATCCGAAACATCCTCATTATGGGATGAGAGCTACTATTTTGAGCAAACAGCCAATATTGACGCTTCAGAAACCGGTACCTGGAACGATGAAGCTGGTTTTTCGCCCATTGGTAACGGCACAACCAGGTTTACGGGAAACTACAACGGGAAAGGTTATACGATAGATGGACTAACCATTAATCGTTCATCAAGTGATTATGTCGGTTTATTTGGTTATACTGGTGGTGCAACCATCGATAGCTTAGGGCTTACTAATGTTGATATACATGGAGAGAATTATGTTGGTGGTTTGGTAGGACGTAATTATTTATCATCACAGGTAAATAATAGTTACTCCACGGGTTTGGTTTCGGGGAGTTCTTTTGTAGGTGGATCGATAGGACTTAATTATTTATCATCACGGGTAAATAATAGTTACTCCACCTGCTCGGTTTCGGGCGATGATCGTGTTGGAGGCCTGGTCGGATCTAATTCTTTTTCATCATCAGTAAATAATAGTTATTCCATTGGCTCGGTTTCAGGAAGTTCTGATGTAGGTGGTTTGGTTGGATATAATGATTATTCATCAACAGTAAGCAATAGTTATTACAATAGCGAGACAAGTGGTCAATCTTCTGGTTTGGGTTCCGATTATAGTAACAGTCAAACAGTAACGGCACTTACCACGGCCCAAATGAAGCAAAGCAGTCGTTTTACCGGATGGGATTTTGAAAATAATTGGGAAATTACTGAGGGGAT
>NZ_JBQTGJ010000038.1:0-7729 GCF_052400685.1 Geofilum sp. OHC36d9 | reverse complement strand
TAGGAAATTACTTGCAGCGGCGGCATTTTTTGTTTACTTTTTTTTGCTGTAGAAAAAAAGTAAAAGCCCGTGCGGCTAGAGCACTTAAATGGAAAATATATTTTTTACCGGACAATAGTGAAATAAAATAGAATATGTTCGCTAAAAAATACTTTTTCAACCCCTGCTTAGTTACAACAAAATACTTTATTAGAGCTAATTTTAAGTAGGTGTAACAATAACATCTTGTGGCTGTTATGTATTTTATGTCTTTTAAAAAAACTTTATTGGGCTTTTCCTCACTAGGATAGGAATTTTTTCTCTGATAAATTTGTGTTAAAGCAAACCAACCTTAAAATCATGAAAAAGTTACCTTTCATCTTACTCGTTTTAGCTACATTATTGTTTCCAGGGATTTGTCAATCTTCCAACTCAAATCTTTTTAACCAAGATGATGTCCAAAAAGAAATAGATTTGATGGGGTCTTTAGCCGAAACATCAATCAGGTCAGTATTACCAGAGCCAATTTATGCAAGTATTGGTTCGATAAGCCTGAATGTCGACTTTTTATATAATATCGGAAATATTGATGTTGAAATTTATTCTATAACCGGAGCTATTGTTTATTCACAAAGCGTAAACACACAAACACAGGAACAGCTATCAATTGATGTTACGGAATGGGATAGTGACTTCTATGAAATTCGGATTGTGGGCTCGACAGGCAATTATATGTACGGGACGTTTGAAATAGAATAAACAATTTGGCAAAAACTGATAGCATGAATATGCTATGTCAAAAAGACATAAAGCAACATGATGTTTTTGAAAATCTAGTTGATAGATGAGTTTAGAAGACCTAAATATTCTTTTTGTAGTTGGGAATGCTCAAAGTTGTTTCGGCTTTTGTGTAGATAATCGGGTTATTGAGATGCAATATTCTTTATTTCAGTTATACGACAAGCTTAAAGAACAAGACTTTATACGAATAAATGGCTATACAATTATTAATACAAAGTATTTTATAGATAAAAAACAAAAAAGGCATATAATCTTGAAAGGTGGGAGCATACACAAAGTGTCGCGCAATTTCTGGAAGCACTTTAATGGGAATGCCCACTAACCCCAGATGGCGATGAGTTCCGCCGAAACAGCACTCGAAATGTTTATTTTTAATTTTTTTTTATCATGTCAGATTTATTAAGTAATGAAGAATTAGAACAAGTAAATGGTGGTGTAAGTAAAGAAGACTATTGCGCTACCTTAAATGACCTAATCGAAAACAATTGGGGTGAGTGGAGTGACGGAGAAAGATTATCTGCGGCTAACGCCTATTCTGACAATTGTTAGTTTGAAAAGGCGAAGGAAATAATTTGTACTTCCTTCGCCTTTAAAACATTAAAACGTATGCAACTAAAATTTGTTTTATTGATTTGTCTCTTTGTAAGTGGTTTTAGTGCCAAAGGACAATTAGCTAGATATTTGGGGTATACTGATTTAATATGCCAATATAAGTTGACATGGAAGTTTGATACCTTAAAAAATACGATTAGGGACGATTTGATTATATTACAGATAGGTAAAAATGTCTCTAAAAGTTATAGTTATTATACTTTCCTGTCTGATTCTTTGCAACAAACCTCTAATGGTAAAGAACTATGGAGAATGCAATTTAAAAAAGCAATTAAAGAGGCGAATGGTGGCCTTCCCACTGGCTTTCCATACAAGCGTATGAAGACTTATGTATATAAAGACTATAAAGGGGTAACAACCATTACTGATGGAATTTCTTTGCAAGACTTTATTTATAAGGATGAATTAAATCCTCAGGAATGGGAAATTCTTGATAGTACTAAAACGGTTTTGGACAATGTATGTCAAATGGCCGAATGTACATTTAGGGGAAGAACATGGACAGCCTGGTTTACACCCGAAATCCCTGTCAGTGATGGTCCGTGGAAGTTTGGCGGATTGCCCGGCCTGATATTGGAGGTTTATGACCGGGGAAAACAATACCATTTTATAGCTAAAGGCATAGAAAAAAAAGAAAAGCCCATCGTATTCAGCCAGTCGGTATCCAGTAGTGGAAAATATGAAAAAACAGACCGTATTGAATTCTTAAGGACACAAAAACGCTTTCTGATGAACAGCAATGGTTATATGAAAATGGAAACTGGTATTGACTTGGGGGGCAATTCTTCACAAAAAATTATGCGTTACGATTTAATTGAACGCGATTATTAAAAGGTGGGAGCATACATAAAGTGTCGCGCAATTTCTGGAAGCACTTTAATGGGAATGCCCACTAACCCCAGATGGCGATGAGTTCCGCCGAAACAGCACTCGAAATGTTTATTTTTAAATTTTTTTTATCATGTTAGAATTATTGAGTAATGAAGAATTAGAACAAGTTATGGGTGGTACATCTAAAGAGGAGTATTGTCATACTCTTCTAATGATTGCATTAAATAACGATCTTGATGAAGGTGCAAAAGAAGGAGCAAGGATAGGAGCTGAACGCGCTGGTTGCTAACCTGTAGAATAGAAGGGATGGCTCAGTATAGTACCATCTCTTCTTTATTTTTTTCATTTAAATATCTTTTATATGAATAAATTAATGTTCCCTACATGCATAATGCTATTTTCAGTATTTTGTAATGCGCAGAAAATACTTGATGTATCTTTTTTGAGGTGTATTTATGATTATGTGTATTCAAAAGACACCTTATTAAATAAAAAATCTGATGGAGATATATTGTATCTTCAGATTGGAATGAATTGTTCCAAGTGTCTTAGTTTCTATTCCCAACAAGTTGATTCTCTGGTTAATACTCCATATTATGAAAAGGAGTTTTGGAGAACGTTCAAAAATGCAATGGATAATGAAGGGTACACATCTTCTAATTACCCGCACAAACGAATGAAAACATATGTTTACAAAAATTATCCAAAAGGAACGATGACGGTTACCGATGGGCTTTCGATGCAGGATTATATATATGAAGATGAGTTAAATGCGCAGGACTGGGAAATTTTGGATAGCACTAAAACGGTTTTGGGCAATTTATGCCAACTGGCTAAATGTACTTTTCGTGGCAGGCAATGGATGGCATGGTTTGCACCCGAAATACCAATAAGCGACGGCCCTTGGAAATTTGGTGGTTTGCCTGGTCTTATTATGGAAGTTTATGACATCGGCAGGCAATACAACTTTGTTATAATAGGGTTGGAAAAAAAGGAAGAACCAATTGTGTTTAGTAAGACATATGTGGGAAGCAAAAAGTTTGAAAAAACGAACCGACTTGAATTCTTAAAAGCAAAGAAACGCTACCTGATGAATATGGGAGGATATATTGAAATGGAAACAGGAATTGATTTAGGCAGCAACTCCTCCCAAAAAGTTATGCAGTACGATTTAATAGAACGTGATTATTAGTCAGCAATTAATGAAAACAGACGACCTCCTTTTACCCTTACTATTGTATCACTTTCGGATGTTGGGCATAAAGTGTAACCCCGAGCAATTGGAATTGGTGTTAAAATCTGCGCCATCCTACCCATCGTTATTATCTGTGATGCAAGCTTATACCTATTTCGGAATTAAAACGCTTGCGTACCGGGCTGATTTCGTGAAATTAAAAGAATTATTGCTTCCGGTAGTCGTTCAAATCCGAAATGAGGATGATAGTCAATTGGTTTTGCTTTACCAGATTTCGGGGAATAGCGTGAGATATTATGATGCTTCAATTAATAGAAAAATTACTATTTCAGATAAAGATTTTTGTACTATGTGGACAGGCGTTTTAGTACAAGCTGAAAAAGAAGAAAAAGGTACTGAGTCTAACACTTCACCCAAGTTAGCAATCTATGTAATTACTGCTTTTATTTTTCTGAGTTTGGTGCTTCAGGTGGGGAGGATTATTCCACAGGTGCAACTAATTATACTTTTTTTGGGATTATTATTATTAAACAGTATTGGTCTTTGGTTTGTGTTTGGATTATTGAAGCAGAAGTCGGGTGGAACTTATTCAGTTTTTGATTCCTTCTGCCATAGTGCCGAAGCGTTTGATTGTGATAAAGTTACTCAGTCGAAAGGTGCTAAAATTTTTAAACGAATAGACCTGACCGATGTGGGTTTTGTATATTTTACAACTGGCATTGTCTTTTTGCTCATTGGTTTTTTCTCAAATTCGCTAATCTCTATATTCTCGGTCTTACTTTTAATTGTTATATGCAGTAGTCCATTTATTGTATTTTCTATTTTCTATCAAAAGCTTATTGTAAAAAAATGGTGTCCTTTATGTTTAGGCGTGGTTGCAATACTTTCAACGGAACTTGTCAGTCTTTTATTTTTTAGTGCCTGGGTTGTGCCGGAAAGGGTATTTTTGATATTAATATCCTTTTTATTTGCTACTTTAAGTAGCTTAGCCATTCTGATTTATGAAAAATATCGTCTTGTAGCTTTAGCTAAAGCTTTTAATACCCAAATGTTAGCATTAAAGCTTAAAAGAACTCCTGCAATTGTTTATACTTTATTCCAAAAACAGAAGTTGCTGCCCCAAAGCGAATCCCGACCCTTAATAATTGGAAACGAGAATGCACCAATAACTATTACAACGTTATTAAACCCGCAATGTAAACCATGTAAAAAACTTGCGGTTGATTTATTTTGTTTGCTACAAAATTATCCGGCATCTATTAAGTGGCACTTACGATTAGATGGACTTGAGGCACGGAAGCAAATCCCGGCAAATGCCATTCAGCTCCAGTTAATAGAGTTCTTTAAAGAAAATGGGAATACCGAAATTCGCTTGAAAGCATTAATGGATTGGTTTCGAAATCAATCCCTATCCAAATTTCATAAAAAATACCCTGTTAAAACTATTTCAGACGAAACGTTAAACTATTTTTTGATGCATGTAAAGGAGAATAAGGCAATGGAAGTGGTAAAAGTTCCTTTTATTTGGATAAACAGGCGTGAATTGCCAACGGAATATACACCTGAGGACATACCATTTTTATTGACAGATTTGGATAACCTGCAAAAATCTACGATGTAATTATGGGATTGTTGTTTCGATATTGTTGTATTACAATCATTTTGTTTGTATCCATGTGTGCGCAGGCACAGGAGCTTGTGCTCACTGGAAATGTTATTGATAAAAACACACAATCTCCATTGCCTAATGTTTTGGTAACTATTCGTACGCCGGAGAATAAAATTGTGGAGTTTACCCAAACATTACCTGATGGTAGTTATCAGGTAAATTTATCCGGTTTTGTCGAGAATTATAACATAAATTTTTCTATGATGGGCTATGCTCCACAAGTGTTTACATTAACCAAAGACCAACAAAATTACAATGTTGCAATGGTAGAGAAAGCCACCGAAATTAAAGAGGTTGTGATTAAAGCCCCGGGGATTCATGAACGGGGGGACACAATTACCTATATTGTTTCAAGTTTTGCCGAGGTTGAAGATAAATCATTGGCAGATGTATTAAAAAAGATGCCCGGAATTGAAATTGAAGAAAGCGGACAAATAAAATACAATGGTGTAGCAATAAATAAATTTTATATTGAAGGGAAAGATCTGTTGGGCGGCCGTTATGGGCTGGCAACCAACAATGTTCATCAACAAGACGTGGGAAGTGTAGAGGTAATGGAGAATCATCAACCCATAAAAGCATTGGAAGATATTTCTTTTTCTCAAAATCCCGCGATTAATATCCGACTGAAAGAAGATGCAAAAGCACGTTGGGTAGGTACAGCGAATATTGGTAATGGCGTTAGCCCTTTTCTATGGAATGCAAAGGTTGTGGGAATGCGTTTTACATCTAAAATGCAAACCTTAAATACCTATAAAACAAACAATATTGGATATGATGTTGTACAGGAAACAAATAGCTTCTCGGTGGATGAGAGAAGTTATTTCCCCAAAAAGTATCGTTTAGAAAACTATTTAGATGAACAACCGGATTGCCCGAGTGATATTGATGACAATCGGGTGCGTTTTAATAAATCGCACCTAATTAGTACAAATAACCTCTGGAGTTTAGGAAAAGATTGGGATTTAACGTCTCAGGTTTCTTATACAAATAACCGACAGAATTCTACCGCCTATTCAAGTACCAAATATTTTTTAACAGATTCTACAATTATTACAGAAGAAGGAGAATCTACGGTTTCGAAGCAAAAGCATTTGTCAGCCGACGTAGTTCTTAATGCCAATACATCTACTTATTATCTAAAGAATAAACTAAATGCAGATTTTTCCTGGAGTGATATAGACATGTTAATTAGTGGCACATATCCCAACAATCAATATGCATCAATTCCAAACAGGATGTTTTCTAATGATCTCGAATTACTCAAACGTTCAGGAAACAGGGCATATACGTTAAATTCTTTTAATTCATGGCAGGTAAAACATCAAAATTTAGATATTTTAAAAGATGACGAAAATGAACAACAGGAAATCAATTTATCGGCATTTTATACAAATACAAACACATCGTTGGCCTTTTATCTCAAGCCGTTTACCTTGTCGATGAAAATGGGGGTTTTAGGGTTAATACGTTTCATGGATAGCAAATTGACCGGAATTCCGGATACGCTTGGGCAAATGGAAAACGATTTGTCCGTGAATTACTTCACTTTTTTTGTTTCGCCTCAATTGGAATTTAAAAAGGATGGATTTGAAGCAAAATTTGATGTGCCTCTTTCTTTTTCGCCTTATAGGTATCGCGATAATATTTTAGATGCCAAGGATTCTGTTTCCAAATTTTTGCTCGCACCGCGATTATACATGCGCTACTATTTCACCTCCCGGTTGTCTGCTTCTGTTTCTGCCAGCCTTGCGCAGCAAGCGTTTGAAGAGCAACAATTTTATAATGGCTTATTGCTTCAGAATTATCGGAATCTGTCTCGAGGACTGGTTCGTTTTGAAACGGATACTAGAAAGATTTTAATGCTAAATACATATTATAAGGTGCCGCTGAAAGCTTTTTTTGTAAATGCGAGTGTAACCCGGTCATGGAATGACGCTCAACAAATTTCAGAACGATCTTTCGTTGGCGAGTTCATTATTAATGGGCTTATTCCACAGAATTATGCTACGAAAATGTGGATATTGAATGGGCAACTAAGTAAAGGATTAAATAATTCTCATAATGTTTTATCGGTGAACTGTTTGTATATGACCTTACAGGGGGTTTCCTTTCAAAATCAGGTTGAAACATCTTATGTATCTTCGCGTTTAGGTATTAGCTCCAAAATTAAATTGAAGTTGTTTTCATGGTTAAATACTTCATATGAACTTAACTATGGGCGAAACGATTTGTCTGTAAGTAATACAGATATCCATTCATCATCAGCGATGTTATCTCAGGTATTGTCAGGTAATTTTATTTACAAAGAGAAATGGTATTTTCAACTTCGTGCCGAGCATTATAATAACACGATATCAAGTACTGCTTCAAAACAACTTTTCCTTGCCGATGCAGAGTTTACATATAATTTAAGCAGTAGATGGGAGTTGAACCTTTCTGCAAAAAACATTCTTAACCAAAAAGATTATAGTTATTCAATATACGATGAATTAACCCGGGTTAATAAAGAATATGTTATTCGTTCCCGTACTTTTCTCGCGAGTGTTTTTTTTAGATTCTGATTCATTGGTGTCCGGTAAAAATTTAGAGAAATGATTAGAACCCAGCTTCAATGTGCGAGCCAGAGATTTTAGGAGATA
>NZ_JBQTGJ010000037.1:0-8054 GCF_052400685.1 Geofilum sp. OHC36d9 | reverse complement strand
CAAATCAAAATTGAATTGGGCTTTAAAATTTTTTAAGACGCCAAATCAAAATTGAATTGGGCTCTAAAATTTTTTAAGACGTCAAATCAAAATTATTTTGGGCTCAGAAATTTTTTAAACAGTGAATTGGATTTATTCGTTCTGTTAAAAAAAAATATAGCCTTCTGAATGAGTTTTAATTGAGTCAATAAATTCATACTTATACCCAATCGAAATATTCTTCAGGCATAACGACAACGCAGCTTAGCCTATATAAAAACAAAACCCGGCCGGTAATTTTACAGGGTGTTGAAAAGTTTTTGATTTATATCCTTCTCCTTCGGAAGCTCTGCAATCGGGCGGGCAGTCATTAGAAGCTTCCGCCCTATGGTCATACGGTATTGTGAACAGGAACTTGTGCTGATGCCGGAAGAGGGATCGTTTTGTTAGCATTCCCGGATGACACACCTTATGGAAAAACGAAGCGCGACAACCTAATTTAATTTCTGAAACTGTCAACCGTTACATAGCATAGGGTTCAGCTTGCTTCGGATTATCCGGGCTGACCCCTTCCGGACCTGACTTTGGAGGTAAAACCATTGGCCGCTGACAAGCCCCCATTCCGCACCCATTTTTAATTATTTGCAAACTTTAATACACCACCACTTCCTTTCAACCCTCAACAATTTCCGTTCAACCTGTTTGATAAATATCAGCAAATTAGTAAATTCGGTGTCTGTTTTTCAGAAAATTACGGCAACAGACAGTGTAAATACAATGATTTTTTTTGGGTATAAATGATAATGGCGTTATGGGGTTGTTGGCGTTCATTATAAATAACATACTGCAAACATGAATATTACTCAAATAAGTGATTTAGAAACCCGAATCTCAAATATCGAGCAGCTAAATATTGAAACAATAGTTGCTACTATATTTAGTGACCAAGATATTGAGAGTTTAAATATTGGTCAATTCTCCGTTCCCGAATATGTTTCGACAGTCAAAAGATTACTTAAGCAGTTTAAATCTGAATTTACGGAGAATGGTCACTTTTTACCTTTTCAATACAATTATCATAATGAATTTGGTAATGGTAACCTTCAGAGCGATTTACAAAACTTAGCTTCACAAATTGGAGCAAAGACCCAAGCAAACTTGAATAGTTCAGTTGCTTTCATAAATAGATTAGTCTACTACCAAATTGCAAATGGTTTTTGGGATAAATCAACACGAAAGATACATAAGCCGAATGAAATAAAGATTGTTGAACTAAAAGACCAATTAGATTTTATTGCAAAGCAACTAAAAGAATACGGTGGCAACTATAAAAACTTGATTGATGAATTAGCAATTAAAAAAGAAGAGTTGCAAAACTTGGTTAAACAGAAAAATCAGGAATTACAGCAGATTGCAAATAATTTACAGACAGCTAATTCTAATACTAATCAAATCGCACAACTATTAAATAATAGTACATCTACAAATGAGAAGATAAATGGAGTATTAAATCAACAAAATCAAAATCTAGAAACTCAGAAGAAAAAAGCAGAAACTCAGGATGCATATTTTAAAAAGCAATCTGATACGTTTACTAATCTGGAATCTTCACTAGATGACAAGATAAAGGAAGTTGAAAATCAAATAGCTGACTTTAAAACACAATTAGAGTTTGTAGAAGGTAAACGGGAATTCTTTGAAGAAAGGAACAATTATTTAGATGAATTAATTGGCAGAGAAGTTGGAGCATCTTTATTTGAGACATTTAAACAAAGAAAAGGTGAACTTGAAAAACCAGTAAGTAAATGGCTTTGGATTGTTATCGCAATGGCTGTTTTAACCTTTGGTGCGATATTAATAATATTTACCAATGCGTTTGGATTTTTAGGAGATGTCCCAACTGAAATATCGACAATTCGTTTAATTACAAATTCGATAAAAACACTACCGTTTTTCTTTTTATTGTTTTATGCTGTTGCACAATACAATAAGGAAAGAAATTTTCAAGAGGAGTATGCTTTTAAATCCGCTGTAGCTTTGACAATTAAAGCATATTCTGACATTATCAAAAAGGATGAACTTAAAGATGAATTAATTGTGAATTCAGTTTCAGGGATTTTTAAGTCTCCTACTATTTATAAAACCAAAAAGACAAAAGAAGATAATACAATAATGAGTACAGCTAAAGATTTATTGAATACAGCTTTAGAAGTAATGGGAAAGAAATAATGAAACGTCAACAGGCGGTCATAGTGCATAGCTTGCCTTAGGCTCAACGCAAGCTGCGCACCATACCGTGTAAACGTTGGCAACAACTTTAAAAACTAACAACATACATGGCAGACTCTCAAAATATACCCAAAATATTTATTTCATACAGTTGGAAACCTATTGTTAATAAGGAGAAAACATTGAATCTTGCGGAAAGATTATCAAATAATGGAGTACATGTTATTATTGATGAATGGGATTTGGCTGAGGGACAAGACAAATATCAATTCATGGAACAAATGGTTAATAATCCTGAAATTACAAGGGTTTTGTTGATATGTAATAAAGAATACGCAGATAAGGCTAATTCAAAGAAAGGTGGAGTTGGAATTGAAAGTATGATTGTATCTGATGAAATTTATAAGAAAGCGGAGCAGAAGAAATTTATACCAGTTATATTTGAAAAAGATGAAGATAATCAGGCCTATGTTCCGATTTTTGTAAAAACAAGAATCTTTATTGACTTAAGTAATGATGAAAATTTTGAGGAAGAATATGAAAATCTTTTAAGAAATATTTTTGATAAACCCAAAAGTAAAAGGCCACCAATAGGTACTCCTCCAGCCTTCGTTGAACATGAAGAACCCGTATTTCTTAGGACTTCACATAAAGTAAAAACAATTAAAAATGCTTTACTCAACGAAAAAAGAAATTATCAAGTTTTCATTGATGACTATTATTTATCTTTCCTTAAAGCATTAGAGGATTTTGAGATTAATGATGAGGAATTAGGTACAATAGAGTACATAGACGACAAAATTCTAGAGAAAATTGAGGGATTAAAATATCTCCGAAATGACTTTGTTAATTTTCTAGAGACAATTTTTGCTTATTCATATGATTTTAATATTGAAAAATTTTTCAACTTCTATGAAAAACTAATTGAATTCTTTTTAATTAGGCAATCAAACAGATATAACAGTTCTCATTTCGGCTCATTGAAGTATGACCAATTCAGATTCTTTTATTACGAGTTGTTTCTGTATTCAATCGCAGTAATGATAGGAAAAGAACGTTATAAAGAAATTGGCTATTTGCTTAATAATTCATTTGTTGTTTATGATGAATCTAAATCTGAAACTAAATCTTATTCATTCATGTTTTTCGATTTGTACCCTGAGTCTTTAAATAAGTATAGAAATGAAAGACTACAAATGAGAAGGATTAGTGTTTCGGCTGATTTAATAAAGCAAAGAGCTGACTTGATACGATATAAGTTTGAGACTCTATCAGAGGTGGACGCCATATTATATTACGTTGCAATTATGAAGAATAGACAGGTAAATGAATATTCATGTATGGGATGGTGCCCGCATACATCTGTTTATAGGGTTTATAAAATTCCTTTCCTTGATAAGTTAATTTCGAAAAGAAGGTTTGAAAAAGTAAAGGTTATTTTTAATGTGAACAGAGTGGATGAACTTAAAGCAAAAATTGAGAAAACAATTCAAAATAAGGCTGACAGATTACGAAGATTCGATTATGAAATTCCTATGATAAATCATGCTTTTAATATAGACAAAATTGGAACTATTGAATAATGGGCAGTTGCTAATAGTCAATATAAGGAGGCTGGGTGTCAGAGATTTGCGAAAAGTTAGTGCATTTAATCAAAATTATAATGGGTTGACAGTTAAGTGGCTTCGAAATCCCAGCCAACTCATATTGGCAAAACGTTAGCGGCAATTAAACACATTAACCTAGCAAATGGCAGAGATTATAAATATTACCCCATATTCAAAGATTGAAAACCGACAATTAGGAGTTTGCGAAATTGTCATTTCAGAAGGGGAATTTAAGGGAAAAGATTATAAAGCAGGACGTTCAACATTTGTGTTTGAAAATTGCGATTTTACTAAAATAATTATTAAGAATACTGAATCAATTGACTTCAAAGATATTTCAATTTGTTTTAGTTCTTGCTTTATAAGAGATATTACTGTCGAACGATTTGAGTCAGAAAATATTTCTCTATCTTTTTTCAGTTCTATAATATCGGGGAATATTAATGATTTTTCAATAAGAAGCATTATTATAAACAATTGTTTAATTGCAAGTTTGTTTCTTCAGTATCAAAAGAAAGTTCAAATTTCTTGTACTGAAGAAAATATTTTCCCTAAAAAGTGGAAACCAATATTTGATAGGATGGAAATACCATCAATTGAAGAGTTTCTGCAAACGAAACAATCAATATTTATTAATCATTCTGAGGAAATTAATATCTATGGTAGTTCAAAGCAAAAAGAATTACGTTCAGGATTATACAGAAGAGAATATGAGTCGGCTAAAGATATGAAAATTGGTTACTATCTAACTGATGAGCAAAAGAGTTTGTTACAAATCAATCTATCAATAACTTATTCAAATAATGTAAGAGACTTAAATACTAATATTAAAAACTTAAATCTAAATTCTCTGTCTATTAGTGGAAATGCAAAAGGTAATATTTCTATTGAACAACTTAGAATAAATGGGTTTTATATTTTTGATTTTTCAACAGAAAAAGAGGCTTTGTTATATTCGATCTCACCATATAGAATGGATTCCAAGCTTTCTATACATAAATCAAATTTGGATAACACTAGTTTTGATAATATTGATATTAGTGGATTTTCAATAGTATCACTATACCGAAGCAGATTTGCAAAGAGTCATTTTAGTTCATGTGAATTTCCCCAAAAAACAATTGATTATGAAAGGTTTCAGCCGATTGAAAATGTTCAATACCCAAATGATAAACCCGAAAACTACTATAAAGACCAATATGAAGTATTTCTTCAATTAAAACAATCATTGGAAGAAACAGGAAATTATTTTGAAGCTCTAAAATTAAAAGCCATCACGAAAGAAGCTCTTAGAAAGGTTGAAAGTGTGCCAAAATCTGATAAGTTAATATTAAGATTAAATTACTGGTCAAATAAACATAGCCTTTCAATTAGCCGTCCATTCTATGGTCTGCTAATTTTTTCCATTTTATTTTATCTTTTATATTTATTGAGCATTGACAGAATATTTATTTCGACTGAGTTTGATTGGACATTAGTTGGACATTATTTCTCATTTATTGATATAACTCATAAGAAGGATTTTTTAATACCAAAGAATGAATTTAATATTTGGTCACTTACAATTGATTTCTTAAATAAAATAGTAACTGGTTTTTTTATCTATCAATTTATTGCTGCTTTTAGGAAATATGGAAAGAAATAAAAGCCTCCAATATATAGTCGTATGAGCGGTCGGCACGACCCAGCGATTACTCCAGGTTGAACGACATCCCGGCAGAACTACAACTAAATACTATGGACTTACTGTCGTCTTTTTATGTTTTTGAGAAGAATGCGCATGCTTTAATTGTGTCGCTTTTGTTCAACTTATTTGATAAATATCAGCAAAGTAGTAAATTCATTGTCTGTTTTTCCGGAAAGCGGCGGCAAAAAGACAATATAAATGCAATAACTCTTTTAGGCCATAAATGATAATGGCGTTATGGGGTTGTTGTGTGCAATTATAAAAGACAGTAATAACCTTAAAATTAACAAGATGAAAATAAAAATTGTTTTGAGTTTAATAGTTGTTCTCGGATTAGGGAAACAATTATATTCACAATCTTCTGAATTAAAGCTTTTAAAAAAAGAAATATTAACTGGTCAAGATGGAGTTGATTATTGGCTTTACCAATATTCTAAGACTGTTTCAAGTTCGGATACCATTAAATTATGGGATAGAAAAATCAGCTCTCCATTTAAAGAATCGGTATTGTTTTTCATTGACGATGAACCTTTTGCTAACTGGACACATCCTTGTAGATATGTATTTGTTGATAAAAATAGCAAAGGGTCATATAAAGTTCTTTCAGAAACTTCACCACCCACAATTTTTGAAGACTATTCTTTATTGTCCCAAATAAATATCCCCACAGGATATAAATACAATTTTTCAACTTTAAAAAACAATAAAAATTCAGAAATTGGATTAAAATCAGCAATTAGTCCCGGAGATGCTTCTTACGGTTACAAATATGCAGTCATTATAAGTGGAGGTTATAACAAGTACAATAATCATGAAAGATATTGGAATGATTGCGAAGCAATTTACTCAACATTAAGGTATGTATATGGTTTTGAACATCATCAAATATTTGTTCTAATGTCAGATGGATGGGAAACAGGAGCTGATAGACATTTGATTAGTGGCGGTTACGATGATTCTCCTCGGGATTTCGATGGTGATGGAACAACAGATGTGACAAATAAAGCAACCAAAGCTGCTATAATTAGTTTGTTTGACATGCTTGGTGAATGGATGTTGCCAAATGATTATTTGTATGTTTTTACTACCGACCATGGTAGTTTAGAAAGTGGAAATGATGTTAAAATATGTCTTTGGAATGAAACAGAAATGAGGGATGATGAATTTGCAACCGAGCTAAATAAAATAAATGCAGGTAAAATAAGCATCGTAATGGAACAATGTCATAGTGGTGGATTCGTTGATGACTTATCTGGAAACGGAAGAGTTATTGCTACTGCATGTCAAGCAAGCCAATCTTCTTATGCTAATACTGATTTATTATATAATGAATTTGTATATCATTGGACAGCGGCTGCTCTCGGAAAATATCCTGATGGAACTTCTGTTGATGCTGATAATAACAATGATGGATTTGTAACTATGCTGGAAGCTTTCGAATATGCAAGAGACAATGATACAAAATCAGAAACACCGCAATACAATAGCCAGCCTCAATCTTTAGGAAGGGAATTAACAAATTTTGGTTTTGAAGTTAACTCTACATTACAAAATATTACCATTAACTCTGGTGAGGAGCAAAAACATTACGCATATAATATAGAAGCTGCTGGTGATGGAACAAGCTATACAGTTAAAAGTGGTGGAAAAAGTTATCTTAAAGCAGGAAATAGCATAGTTATTGGTCCTGGTTTTTCTGCTGAATTAGGTTCGGAATTTCAGGCTTTTATCGAACCTTTTGCAATTCCTGTGTTAAATGCAACGAGTTCTTTAAAATCGGCAAAGATTGAAAATTCCACATCACAAATAACTCAAGTTGAAGAAACAGAAATTACTGAATTATTAGAAAATATTAAAATATACCCTAATCCGAGTACTGGTTTGTTTTATTTTATTAGTAACGATGAGACTCAAGTTCAGATTTCTGTATATAATTCTAATGGCAGCCTAATTATACATGATAATATTGTTTCTAATAAGTGGGTCATTGATTTATCTGACCAACCTTCGGGAATTTATGTTCTAAAAGTATTCAGTAACAATAAGATGTTAACCAATAAATTGATAAAACAATGAAAACCAGAACTATGAATTATATAATATTAAGCTTGTTTTTTATAATGAGTACTCTTCAAAGCTGTGATAAAGAGCCTGAAACACAAACAGGTGAAATTGTGTTTTGGAAATTTACAGATATGCTCAATTGTGGACCAATAGAAGTAAAAGTTAGCTTAAACTCAAATAAAATTGGGACTTTAAATATAGATTTTCAACCATATGATAGTATCCCAGATTGTGGTGCTGAAAATTGTTTGACTGTAAATAAACCAATTGGGGAATATAATTATAAAGCGGAATGTTATTGCGGAACAAATAAAAATTTAATAGGATATTGGACAGGTACATTAAACGTAAAACAAGACAGTTGTACTAAAATATTCTTTGATTATAATGAGATAACGAAACAATAACTGCACACAATATATTAGGAGTATGAGCGGTCGGCACGATCCAGCGATTACTCCAGGTTGAAGGACATCCCGGTAGAGCTA
>NZ_JBQTGJ010000036.1:0-8292 GCF_052400685.1 Geofilum sp. OHC36d9 | reverse complement strand
AGACAAAAAAGGACGCCGTGTAGATACCTACATGGCTTCCCAGACAAAAAAGGACGCCGTGTAGATACCTACATGGCCTCCCAGACAAAAAAGGACGCCGTGTAGATACCTACATGGCTTCCCTAGACAAAAAAGGACGCCGTGTAGATACCGACATGGCTTCCCCGGCAAAAAAGGACGCTTTTTACATACGGATAATTGTTGAAATATTGAAAAGCGGAGCTTTTTACATACGACGAAAACATGTGGCGGCATGGCACGTAGCTTGTCGCCTGCGGCTAATGGAACTGCTGGAGGTAATATTCCCGGAAAGCCGACCGGACCATTACGTTTACAAATTCTTACCTACCGTTACTTCAACGTTTTGTCAATTTTTGTCTTTAGAGCATAATGATTTTTTTCAAAACAAACCCGACCCTGAAGAATTGCCGGATTGATGTTATATTTCTCTCCTATTTCAATGAGTTTATCATCATCTAAGGGGAAATCGTTACTCAAAACATCATTCCAGCACTCTTTTGAAATCAATTTTTGCTGGGCAAATGAGTCTGCTTCTGCTTCATAGGTATCAGTCCTGTCTTTCGTTGTTAAATCCAAAAAGCTTTTTTCCTTATTATTTCTTAAATGCAGATCTATGTGACCTATTTCATGCATTACAGTAAAAGCAAAATTATCAATACGGTTGTGTCTTAAAGTTATAGCTATAGCAGGATTATTACCCGACCAAAAAGAAAATCCATCAACTGGCATTTTTTCAAGTTTTGGAATTAAAACCAGTTTAATACCATATTGATTCAAAGTTGATTTTACATTTTCAATTGTTCTTTCGTTATTAAGAAAAACACTGTTTAATTCAATACACAATTGCGCTATGTTTTCAAACTTAAACGTATTTACAGTTTGAATTTTAGCCTCATGCAGCGCTAAAGAACTCCATGCAAACATATTTTTTTCGTCAACCTGAAGTTTTTCTGATTTTCGATAAAAGGCAAATTTATTCTTAGCATAAACAGACACTAAATCATCAATATTTTCCACATTATATATTTCTTTAATGGCTAGAATATCCTTTTCAAGATCATCATTGAGATAACCCAGTTTTTTAAAGTAATTAACCGGGACATATTCTTTTATCATTTTCCAAATCTCAATATTTTTAAGCTTTGCAATATTTTTCTCTTTAATTCGAGCCTTATCTATCTCATATTGAGATTGGAATTTCATCCAATAATCAGCAGGTATTTCGAATATTTTTTCTAATAAAATGGCAATATCAGCTGTGACAGGTCTTTTACCCTTGATAATTTCATTTAAAAATGAAGCTTTAACTCCAAGTTCTTTTGCTAAGTCTTTTTGTTTCAAATCAGGCCTTGCATCCAATTCGTCTTTTATTAAAATTCCCGGATGTGTTGCTTCAAATGGTAATATATTATTTTGTGTTGTCATAATTTCAGCGTTTACCTGTAATGTTTGCTTAATTCAATAATTGAGCATATTGTAATGGTATCGGGTTCTTCACCTTCTACGGCACTTCGAAATTCTATTCGATATTGTTGATTTACCCGAACAGATTCTAATCCTTTTTTGTCTCCAATTAATTTTTCATAATTCAAACTTCTCAATAGAAATAAATCCTCAACTCTATTAGCAACTCTTAATTTATCTATGGTCTGTTTGTATTTAGAAATCAATCCTTTGGGATAGCGATACTTTTTGCCTTTTGCTTTACCCTCGGTATATAGCTGCTCCAAATAATCTGTTTCAAATACAATTTCCATATTCGATAATTTCTAATGCAAAGGTAAGCACAAATAACCAAATAAGTTCACTTAATTAGTGAATTTTATCAACTTCAAACCTCTGATTACAGACAATATTAAATCATTACACGTATTCTATCCGGCACAACGGCTTATTTTTTCCATACGATAATGATAACATTATGCCGGAATAAAAAAGGAGGCTTTGTACATATAATAATTGCTTGTGTGTATATGAAGACTGGACTGGGACGTTGAAAATCCCGGTTACCGTTTTTTATTGATTTTATGAATTGTCCGACCTCTTTGAGGTCGAAGGTTTGTAGCCAATGATTGGCTACAAACATCAGGACTCCGGAGGAGTCCAACTGGGATGCATAAAGAATAAATGCTTTACAAATCAATCCGTGGCGCATGATACATAGAAAAATTGCACCCCATCAATCCGTAAAGCTTAATACAAACATCAGGATGCCTCGATAACGACTTTAAAGTCGGCGTCCCAGGTCAACCGGCCGTTTATTGCATTGCCCGATGCATCCACAAAACCTTTCAGCAGGTTGGTTTTCCCTTTCAGAATGAGATCCCCGATTTGTTTCTGAGTCAGCTTTTTACCCATAAATTCGAAGGGGATGACCACCCTGCAGCCTTGCGCATAACGCTCGCAGCCATAAGCCGAATGCCCTTTTATGATGAGTCCCTCCTTACATTTAGGACAAAGCCATTCGGGTTCTTCCTCCTTTTGCAGTTGCAGCTGATAATTATCGTCGAGTATGAGCACGCCGTCCATTTTCTCGCCGGCCTGTTCAAAGCCTTTTATCAGCGGACTTTTCTTTTTACGAAGCAGCGTCTCCATCTGGTTGTCGGTAAGTTGCTTGCCCATAAATGTAAATGGCACCACCGTATGGCAGCCCTCTTTATATCTTGAGCAGCCCCACCCCTGCTTCCCTTTGAGCATGACGCCTTCACCACAACGAGGACATTTAATGGACGACTGGGCGCTGGCGGCAGTTTGCGTGCCGGCGGCACCGGCCTTCTTTTTGGACTCGTCGTCCACCACCTCAATCATCTGTAAAGTGGGTTCACGACGCACCGCATAAACAATGTCAGACACCATCTGCTTCAGTTCATTCATAAACTCAGCCGGGTCGTAAGTGCCATTTTCAATCTCGCGTAATTTCTTCTCCCACAAACCGGTTAATTCGGCCGATTTCACCTGGTCATGACGAATGATGTCAATGAGCTGCACGCCCGTAATGGTCGGGGCCAGACTCTTTCGGTTGCGGGTGATATATTTACGTTTAAACAACGTTTCGATGATGGCCGCACGCGTGGAAGGTCGCCCAATTCCGTTTTCTTTCATGGCATCGCGCAACTCTTCGTCGTCCACCTGCTTACCGGCCGTTTCCATGGCACGCAACAACGTTGCTTCGGTATATGGTTTGGGCGGTTGCGTCTCCTTCTCCTGCAAATCGGGCTCATGGCTTCCGCGCTCACCTTTGGTAAATTGGGGCAGCACATTGTCGTCGTTTTTACCCTGGCTCATCTTCATCACCACACGCCATCCCGGATCGAGAATCTGTTTTCCGGTGGCCTTAAAATTCACCGTTTCAACCTTTCCCTCCACCGTGGTGGTACTAATAGTGGCATCGGGATAAAACGCCGCAATAAAACGCCGCGTCACCATATCAAACACCAGCTTCTCGTCGCGACTGAGCGATGAAGAAGGATTTTGTCCGGTGGGAATAATAGCGTGGTGATCGGTAACTTTGGTGTCATCAAACACCTTTTTCGATTTGGGGATTTTTTTGGCCAAAACAGGCGCTGTTAACGACTGGTAAGGCTTCAACCCTTTCATGATCCCCTCAATTTTAGGATACATGTCGTTACTCAGAAAAGTGGTATCGACACGCGGATAGGTGGTCAGCTTCTTTTCGTACAACGACTGAATGGTCTTCAGGGTATCGTCGGCCGACAGACTGAATTTACGGTTACACTCCACCTGTAGCGATGTCAGGTCGAATAATCGGGGCGGTGCTTCCCTTCCCTTTTTGCGCTCAAAACCGGTTATTTCAAACTCTTTACCACGTATGACCTCAATGGCTTTTTCGGCCTCTTCCTTATTGGTATAACGCCCTTCAGAGTTGTTAAATACCACCTCTTTATAAACCGTTTTTAACTCCCAGTATGGCTGTGGCACAAAATTATCAATCTCCTTTTGCCGTCCGACAATAAGTGCCAGTGTGGGCGTTTGCACACGACCAATGGACAGCACCTGTCCCTGCTGGCCATATTTCAGAGTGTACAACCGTGTGGCGTTGATGCCCAACAGCCAGTCGCCAATGGCACGTGCACTGCCGGCGGCATACAGACGGTCGAAATCGGACCCGTCGTAAAGCTTATTAAAGCCTTCGCGGATGGCCTCTTCGGTCAACGAAGAAATCCACAAACGTTTTACGGGACACTTGCAATTGGCTTTTTGTAACACCCACCGCTGAATCACCTCACCTTCCTGGCCGGCATCACCACAGTTAATGACGAGCTCTGCCTCTTTCACAATGGACTCAATGGCCCGAAATTGCCTGATGACCCCCTGATCACTAATCAGCTTAATGCCAAACCGCGATGGTATGATGGGCAATGTGCCCAGCGACCAGCGCTTCCAGTCGGGTAAATAATCGTGTGGCTCCTTCAGGGTGCATAAATGACCGAACGTCCATGTCACCCGGTAGCCATTACCTTCATAATAACCATCTTTTCGGGTGGTGGCCCCAAGTATTTGGGCCAATTCTTTTGCGACACTGGGTTTTTCGGCAATGCAGACCTTCATTTTTTTTTGAGTTCCATTTAACTGATCCACGAAGATAGTTAGTCTCAGCTAAAAAATTCAAATGCACCGTAAGAAATGTTCAAATTCAAGGCTTGTGAAGTCTGAAATATTTTCCAACCGCCTCACGCATGCCCCCTAACCATTTCGCCTTGCAACGCTTTCTGTGAATCGATTTAATTCCCTCACGCATGCCCCCTGACCCCCTTGAGGGGGAACCGCCAACCCGCAATGTGGCGAAGCAATAAAAAATTCGCGTTAATTCGTGTTAATTCGCTGATAAAAATGGAGGACAAATCAAGGCTTACATACTGATTGGTTGTTGTATTATCCAATATTTCTAAATTCCCTCACGCATGCCCCCTGACCCCCTTGAGGGGGAACCGCCTGCACGCAATGTGGCCATGGCACTAAGAATTCGTTTAATTCGGACTAATTCGCGTAATTCGATGACAAAAATAAACGTAACAAAAAATGGGATTTTCTTGCTGACACATTAATAGGCAGATGCAAATACGTTATTGTCTTTCGGGCTGAAAGCCCAACTAAATTCAGCCCAATGGCAACGCCTTGGGGAAACCAACATCGAACAAAACAAGCGCCCTGAAAGGGCAAATCAAACTTTCCTTACTGATTATAATACTCTCCTAAACCCTCACGCATGCCCCCTGACCCCCTTAAGGGGGAACCGCCTGCGCGCAATGTGGCCATGGCACTAAGAATTCGTTTAATTCGGACTAATTTGCGTAATTCGATGACAAAAATAAACGTAACAAAAAATGGGATTTTCTTGCTGACACATTAATAGGCAGATGCAAATACGTTATTGTCTTTCGGGCTGAAAGCCCAACTAAATTCAGCCCAATGGCAACGCCTTGGGGAAACCAACATCGAACAAAACAAGCGCCCTGAAAGGGCAAATCAAACTTTCCTTACTGATTGGTTGACGTATTTATAATACTCTCCTAAACCCTCACGCATGCCCCCTAACCCCCTTGAGGGGGAACCGCCTGCGCGCGATGTGGCTGGGGCACTAAGAATTCGTTTAATTCGGACTAATTTGCGTAATTCGATGACAAAAATAAACGTAACAAAAAATGGGATTTTCTTGCTGACACATTAATAGGCAGATGCAAATACGTTATTGTCTTTCGGGCTGAAAGCCCAACTAAATTCAGCCCAATGGCAACGCCTTGGGGAAACCAACATCGAACAAAACAAGCGCCCTGAAAGGGCAAATCAAACTTTCCTTACTGATTGGTTGACGTATTTATAATACTCTCCTAAACCCTCGCGCATGCCCCCTAACCCCCTTGAGGGGGAAGCGCCTGCGCGCGATGTGGCGGGGGCACAAAAAAATTCGGGATAATTCGTGTTAATTCGCTGACAAAAATGGACGTAACAAAAAAATTGCACCAAATTGATGGCACCATGCCACCGAAGTTTTCGCAGAAACACAAAGGAAATACGGGCAAGGGTCATTGTTTGCAGGCTAACTTTTGTAATTTCGTGGCTTCAAACCAAAGATGAATGAACTTTTTCACCCCGTCTGTCGAACGAAATATACCGCGCTTATACCTCATCAAAACAGCCAAATGGTTTATGCTCACCATGCCTATTCTGATGCTGTTTTACAAAGACATGGGCTTCAGCAACGAACAAGCATTCCGTTTAAAAGCCATCTATTCCATCGCCATCGTCATTTTTGAGATTCCTTCGGGTTACCTGGCCGATGTGCTGGGGCGTAAAAGCACGCTGGTGTTGGGAAGTATTCTGGGGACGTTGGGTTTTATGCTTTACTCAGTGGGGACAGGTTATCTGTGGTTTATGGCGGCGGAAATAACGCTGGGCATTGGACAAAGTCTTATCTCAGGTGCCGACTCGGCCATGCTCTTCGACTCCCTTAAACAAGGCGGACAGCAACATCAATATACCAAATACGAAGGGCGGACCCTTTCCATCGGCAACTTTGCCGAATCGCTGGGCGCCATTGCCGGCGGTGCTTTGGCCGAGATATCGCTGCGCACGCCCTTTATCTGGCAAACAGGCATCGCCTTTGTGGCCGTGCCGGCAGCCTTTACGCTGGTAGAGCCCGGCTTCGCGCGTCACCGCTTAAAACCCGGGTTTAAAGATATTTTGGCAATCGTAAAATATGCCATGGTCATAAATAAAGAGTTACGATGGGCATTAATTTACTCGTCAATTATAGGCACTGCCACACTCACCATGGCCTGGGTTTATCAGTTGCAACTGCATGCCTTTGGATTTTCGGAGATATACATTGGCGCCACAGCTACTTTTTTAAATTTACTGGTCGGCATTATCACACTTTGGGCCTATCGGCTGGAAAGAAAACTGTCACTACGGGTGCTTACAATAATCATGACATTTTTAATAACCGGCGGTTTCATCGCAGCCGGACTCAGCACCACTTCCTTTTGGTTGATTGCCGTCCTGATCATTTTTTATGCCACACGGGGTATTGCAACGCCGGTGCTCAAAAATTTGGTGAATGTGATTGCGCCGTCCGAAGTACGGGCAACGGTGCTCTCTATCCGCAGTCTCATTATTCGTGCTTTCTTTGCCATCATAGCGCCATTTTTTGGATGGCTGTCTGACCAACTGGATCTGAACCAGGCGCTGATCATCACCGGCGCGGTCTTTATGGTTACCAGCTCTGCTTTTATTGCTCTTTTTATTCGCAGCCTCAAGAGGCCCGACCAGAAAAGAATTTGAGTTAAAAAGATATGGGGATTGGTTGTTGGATTTTCGATATTTATAAACCGCCTCACGCATGCCCCTAACCCCCTTGAGGGGGAACCGCCTGTGCGCAATGTGGCCATGGCACTAAGAATCCGTTTAATTCGGGTTAATTCGCGTAATTCGCTGATAAAAATGAACGTAACAAAAAATGGGCTTGCATCCTGATGGTTGATATATTTACAAAACCGCCTACGCATGCCCCCTGACCCCCTTGAGGGGGAACCGCCTGTGCGCGATGTGGCCATGGCACAAAAAATCCGTTTAATTCGTGTTAATTCGCGTAATTCGTTGATAAAAATGAACATAACAAAAAATGGTACTTTCTTGCTGACACATTAATAGGCAAATGCAAATAGGTCATTGTTTTTCGGGCTGAAAGCCCAACTAAATTCAGCCCAATGGCAACGCCTTGGGTAGAAAAACATCGACCTAATTAGCACCCTGAAAGGGTAAATCAATACTTACATACTTATTGGTTGTTGTATTTTCCAACATTTTCAAATCCCCTCACGCATGCCCCCTGACCCCCTTGAGGGGGAACCGCCTGCGCGCGATGTGGCCATGGCACTATGAATCCGTTTTATTCGGGTTAATTCGCGTAATTCGCTGACAAAAATGAACGTAACAAAAAATGGTACTTTCTTGCTGACACATTAATAGGCAGATGCAAATAGGTCATTATTTTTCGGGCTGAAAGCCCAACTAAATTCAGCCCAATGGCAACGCCTTGGGTAAACTTAAACCGACCAAATCAGCGCCCTGAAAGGGCAAATCAAACCTTCCTTTCTGATTTTTTCAAAACCGCCTACGCATGCCCCCTAACCCCCTTGAGGGGGAACCGCCTGCGCGCAATGTGGCGGGGAATAAAAAATCCGTTTAATTCGTGTTAATTCGCGTAATTCGATGATAAAAATAAGCGTAACAAAAAATGGGCTTGCATCC
>NZ_JBQTGJ010000035.1:8109-8981 GCF_052400685.1 Geofilum sp. OHC36d9 | reverse complement strand
GTCTCATACACCTTGAGACAGTAGTCTCATACACCTTGAGACAGTAGTCTCATACACCTTGAGACAGTAGTCTCATAAAAACAGCCATAGGAAACATAAGATTTAACAGGTTTTATAATTCGGAATTTTTTATTCTCATCTCATCTTCTGTAACATAACCATCTTTATTAACATCTCTTTTCTCAAAGTTGTCTTTTAAATCACCTTTAGCTTCTGATTTGCTGATTTTTTTATCTTTATCAACATCCATTTCATCTAACATTTTTGAAAAAGGAAGTTGAATGGTAGCGTTATCTTTATCATAATCTTCTCCTGAACCCTTCATCACACTACTGGTTGTATTGCTTCGGCTAGCGTTGTGGTCCTGAACTCTTCCTGCATTTGTATCTTCATTATCCAAATCGTCATCTGGATTACTCATTACACTACTGGTTGTATTGCTCCGGCTAGCGTTGTGGTCCTGAGCTTTTCCTGCATTTGAATCTTCATTATCCAAATCGTCATCAGGATTACTCTTTACACTACTGGTGGTATTGCTTCGGCTAGCGTTGTGGTCCTGAGCTCTTCCTGCATTTGAATCTTCATTATCCAAATCGCCATCAGGATTACTCTTTACACTACTGGTGGTATTGCTTCGGCTAGCGTTGTGGTCCTGAGCTCTTCCTGCATTTGAATCTTCATTATCCAAATCGCCATCAGGATTACTCTTTACACTACTGGTGGTATTGCTTCGGCTAGCGTTGTGGTCCTGAGCTCTTCCTGCATTTGTATCTTCATTATCCAAATCGTGATCTGGATTACTCTTTACACTACTGGTGGTATTGCTTCGGCTAGCGTTGTGGTCCTGAGCTCTTCCTGCATTTGTATCTTCA
>NZ_JBQTGJ010000035.1:0-8011 GCF_052400685.1 Geofilum sp. OHC36d9 | reverse complement strand
CAATATCCAAATCGTCATCAGGATTACTCTTTACACTACTGGTGGTATTGCTTCGGCTAGCGTTGTGATCCTGAGCTTTCCCTGCATTTGTATCTTCATTATCCAAATCGTCATCTGGATTACTCTTTACACTACTGGTGGTATTGCTTCGGCTAGCGTTATGATCCTGAGCTTTCCCTGCATTTAAATCTTCAATATCCAAATCGTCATCAGGATTACTCTTTACACTACTGGTGGTATTGCTTCGGCTAGCGTTGTGGTCCTGAGCTTTTCCTGTATTTGTATCTTCATTATCCAAATCGTCATCTGGATTACTCATTACACTACTGGTGGTATTGCTTCGGCTAGCGTTGTGATCCTGAGCTTTTCCTGTATTTGTATCTTCATTATCCAAATCGTCATCTGGATTACTCATTACGCTACTGGTGGTATTGCTTCGGCTAGCGTTGTGGTCCTGAGCTCTTCCTGCATTTGAATCTTCATTATCCAAATCGCCATCAGGATTACTCATTACACTACTGGTGGTATTGCTCCGACTAGCGTTGTGATCCTGAGCTTTTCCTGTATTTGTATCTTCATTATCCAAATCGTCATCTGGATTACTCATTACACTACTGGTGGTATTGCTTCGGCTAGCGTTGTGATCCTGAGCTTTTCCTGTATTTGTATCTTCATTATCCAAATCGTCATCTGGATTACTCATTACGCTACTGGTGGTATTACTTCGGCTAGCGTTGTGGTCCTGAGCTTTTCCTGCATTTGAATCTTCATTATCCAAATCGCCATCAGGATTACTCATTACACTACTGGTGGTATTGCTCCGACTAGCGTTGTGATCCTGAGATCTTTGATTCGAAAAATTTAAATTTAAACGGATTCCAAAATTGATATTCATCGTTGAAAATAAAAAATCTCTATTTTCAAATGGAATATCATTCGCTAAATCAGCATCAATTCTACCGCGATCATCAAGGGCACTGGTAAGATCCCTGATTTGATAGTTTATTTTTTCATTATAATTTGTGGTATATTCTGTAGAAGCAAAAAAGAGCAATCCATTACAAATTTCAGTTCCTATGTTTATTCCAAAACGAGTATTTAATCCACTTGAATTAGATCCTTTTAAATTTATAGAAACAAAATCGGTTTGAGGATAAAAATCTATAACTTCAGGAATATCAACAAACGAAAGTCCTAAATACCCATAAAACTGAACAAAAATTTTATTGACGTCGATATTGTATAGAGGACCAATACTCATCGAAAGCGAGTTCCATTTTTCATTAGAAACTCCCAATTTATTTTTTATAGGTAAAGCTGTATAATTGGTGTTAAGGCCTATAGAAATATTGTTGCAAAAAGTTTTACTAACTGCGAAACCACTATTAAAACCTGACTCGGAAAAACTTTTAAAATCGCCCACAGGTGAACTTATTCCATTAACAAAATCTAAGGTAAAAGGCGTTAATTTACTTGTTGAATATTGTGCGTAACTAAAACTAAAAAACAATAACATGACACTCGTAAATAATGATTTTACAAGTGTTTTAAAATTTTTAATTATATACATGCTATAAAATATTTATTTTGTTACGTATTTTGAGCAATTAATTTAACCAATATAAACTAAACATATTAAATCAGATTTAGTTGTACCCATGGCGGAACTAAATACCTGCGGGATAGCTCATTCCATGAATAGCATAAATATTTTTAGTCACAAATCATTATAACTAAACCATTTACTTGAAAATAAAACAGTTATGAGTAACAAAGACAGGCTTAACTATTATTGAGCAGGCCAGGGTACTTATTCCTGAATTTAAAGACAACAAAGCCTGAAAACTGAAACATAAGGTGGCGCTTTGTTGCCAGAGACTACCGGAACACACAAAGTTGAAGCGTTTCTGCATCGATTTTGCCTGCATGTCATGCCGGCTGGGTACGCAGAATCGGGCCATAACGAAGTAGTTGACTTTTAGACAAACACGACGTCATCCGTCGGGTCGATATATTTCACTCTCTAAAATGGTAATTTTTAAGCCTAAAAGGATAAAATCAGCACAGTACAAATACGGGAATGTTCTTCCCAAAAACATAAAAAAACGACAGTAGGTTCATAGTATTTAGTTGTAGGTCTGCCGGAATGTCCGTCAACCTGGGGTAATCGCCGGGTCGTGCAGCCCGCTCAGACTCCTATATATTGTAGCTTGTTTTTCACGATTTTATTTTCTTTTATTGATAATTTCAAAAATATAATACAAATTATGAGTAGTAAAATTATAGACAAAATAGAATCTTCTATGCCAAAGTCACTTCCTATTAGTAAAATGGGCCCATCAAAATTGGAATTGATTATATATCCTTCTTCTGTTCCAGAGAGATTAGAACCATAAAAAGGTTGAGCAAAGTTCCATCCTAAATGAAACGCAAAAGGCAACCATAACCTTTTTGTATAGGTATACATTATGCTATGTGCAAAACCAAAGGTTAATAATAGTAGAACAGACAATAATGTAACATTGTCATTCAACAAATGTGGTACTGTGAAAATTATAGATATTATTAGTAAAGCCAAATAAGTTCCTAACCATTTTTCAACAATTCTATATATAATTAGCCTAAAAAAAACTTCTTCAATTAAAGCTGCAATTACAAGAAATGAAAATGGTGCTAATAGATAAGAAAAGCCAGATATACTATCAACTGTATAATAACCGAGTAAATAAAGAATTAATATTACCAACGATAGAACCAAAAACCCAAATAGAAAACCACCTAATAATTCTGTTCTTAAATTTGTTTTAGTCAGTTCTTTAATTTCTCGTTTTTCATATATTTTAAAAAAATAAAAATAGCTTAATAATAAAACAATAACAGAAATATAATTTATAATAGCATCTCCAATTGGCTTACTGTCAATAAAGTGATGTATTAAAGGTTTTGTAATCAAATTTTGTATTCCGATAAGTATTCCAAGACAAATTGTAATTCCTAAAACTATTTTGATTACAGGAAAGTGTATTATTTTTTTTAATGTAAGTTTCATCAATAAATTTCAGGTTTATTATAAATAAGCTACAACGGTTGGCGTCATGGTTAGTAAGGGATTGCGGGCTTTTACCTATCAAATTAAAGCAAAATTTAGAGCGGGTTACTTTGCCCCGAAAACCACAAAAACCCTTATTAACTATACCGCGTGTGGTGTCGTGCATTATTCAAGGTCAAGTATTATTTGAATATTTTCTTTTACCAATTCAATCAGTTCATCAGGTAAAACGCCAAGTCTTTTTGTCAATCGTTTATTATCAATCGCACGAATCTGGTCAATCATAATATCACAAGCCTGATGCAAATTTGCAGTCCCTTTTTTTAGATGTACTCTTAATATCTCTGAATCCTTTTTTACGTTTGTTGTAATCGGGCACACAATAGTCGATGGGTGAGGAATCTTGTTTAGTAGATTTGTCTGTATCGCGAGAACTGGTCTTGTTTTTCCTGGTTCAGTTCCAATCTGAGGATTCAAATCCGCAATCCAAATTTCAAATTGGTTAATCGGCATAATCAATCTCCTCAAAATCTTTAAGTACAGACATTGAATCCGCTTTAACTAATTCAGATTCTTTTTTAAGTTTTTTCTCCAAAATCTGTTTGCGTTGAAGTTTATTATAAAACTCAATCGCTTCGTTTATATATCGATTCCGTGGTTTCTTAATCCGAGCAAGTATTTTCTCAGTCTCGCCGAAAATCGAATCGTCTATTTTTAAGGATATTGTTTTCATGATATTTTATTTGTATATCACAAAAGTATATCTTTTTAGTATACTAGTCAAGTGTATTTGTCCGTGTTTTTACCAAAAACTTTTAGTCATAAATACTCAAAAAACACTGTAATCAACAACAGAGGAGTCAGAATCAACATCACTCTAATAGCTCCTGTACCATTAGTATTTTTAGTATCAACATTATAAGTCAATGCTTTTAAGCCGATAATGTAAGTATCTTCCAGCATTTTATCTTAGTTTTCATGTTTGCAGAATCCCGGGACGCATGCACCACAACGCCCCGCGGTATGGAACGTTTGGGAGAGCGGGTTTCGTTCATATCTACCGTTACCAAACTTTGATGCGTGGCAGAATACTCGAATAGCTACTTTCCCCCAAATGTTTTATGACCGCTTGTTACCGCCTGGTGATAATTTGTCCGATAATTCAATCGTTGGATATTGTGCAACTGTTTATCATTTTTCAGAAAGCTTAGATTTTACCTTCGCTTTCAAATTTTTCGTTTCAAACGTTTCTGCTAATAAAACCCTTTGCTATATCTTGTTTTGAATTACCGGTCTTTAAATCAATCCTCCATCTAATTGCAGAAAACAAATCCAGCCTCAGTATTTAAAAATGAATCAGACCGTTATCTGCTTAAAGTTTTGTTAATAATCTATTCGTTGGTGCTTTTATTACTTCAATCAGATTATTGGTCTCTAAATCAATTCGCAGGATGAAATTTTCATCTCCAGTAAATTCAATCCTTAATCCAATTGCAGAAAACAATAAAACCTCAGTATTTGAAAATAAATCAGACCGTTATCTGTTCAAAATCATGTAAATAATCTATTCATAAACGCTTTTATCAATCCAATCAAATCTTTGCTTTCTCATTGCAGAAAAGTTATCCGATTGCAGTGTTTAAATCTTTCGTTATCAATCAAAATATCTTAATGTTTCTTTTCAAAGCCGCACTACCTTTTGATTAATTCTCATTCTCAATCAAGTAAATAGACGGTTGAATTTTCGGTCTTTCACTTGGCGGTAACGTCCCCATAAAGCCATTATCGTTTATCTCTTAAAAGCGTTATTACATTTATATTGTCTTTGCCTATAATTTTTCGAAAAAACAGACAATGAATTTACTAATTCGCTGATATTTATCAAATAAGTTGAACAAAAGCAGCACAATGCAAGTAGGAGCATTCTTCCGAAAAACATAAAAAACGGCAGTAAGTGCATAATATTCAGTTATAGTTCTACCGGGATGTAGTTCAACCTAAATTAAATCTATTTTTTGACTGACCATTTGGTGTTTCATTTTCACCAGTCAGAAATGCTGCCAAAGTCTCAATTAATAGTGAACAAGCTGCTAATTGAAGAAATCCATTTTTGTATTCAACGTTAAATATATTTTTGTCTTTCTTTATTCCGTCTTTTTCATACAAAGCTGTTTCTGAATTCTTATAATCAAACATTTTCAGGTATCTGGTATATAGTCTTTCATACAAATATTCTGCAATTTTAGATTTATTCTCGTGATTCGTTATCATAGTTTCCATATTATCCATAGAAATACTTATGAGTTCTCGGTCGAAGTTGTAATATCTTGTAAATGTAGTCATTCTGGTCTTTTTAAATTGAGCACAACGTTTACGCGGTATGCGATTTGCGGAGATTTCGAAACACAATCCTATCAAATTGTTGGAATGGTTATTAGCTGTACTCACTTTCGAACTTACACCATCCCCCGCATTGCGTATGACCGCCTGTAGTACGCTGATGTTAATATCTTGATTTTATCGCATTAATTAATAAATCTACATCTTTCTTTTCCATTCGCCGAGCTATATTATTTGCTATTCTATCAATTTTTTGGTCGTTAAATTCATATAATTCTGTTTGAAATGCAGAGGCCAAATCAGCCAAATATATTTTCGGAAAATTTTTAATCCTTGAATAAAAGGCGTCTAAATCATAGAAAGATACGATTCGTTTTTTCTTAAATTCAGGTATTTTATTTTTTAATTCTTCGGGGAATTCGCCTGAATGCTTCAAGGTATTATTAACATCCTTCAGTTGCGATATTTCCAGAAAACCTTTCAAATTTTTGGGTTTTATATTTCTACTTCTTAGAAAAGCAATCAATAAATCCCATTTATAAAAATCATTTGTCTTTGTCCCAGAAAAAGTTGTCCTAATAAGTTTCTTAATGTTTATTTCTAAAAACTTAAATTCATAAAGAATTTTCATCTCTATCAATGCCCATATTTCTTCTTTGATATATTCTATGTCAATTAAGCAATAATGTTTATCGATTTCGATGTTCATCATTTCTTGCTCAGTTTTTTCCTTTGTTTGACTTTTATCAAGGTCATTATGCTTTTGATTAAGCTTGTCTATTTCATTTATTAGTCTTTCTATTTCCTTATCTGCTGATGACTCGAATGAATTATATAAATCAAAAGTAAATGTATCAAGATACATTTTTGCCGAAGATCTTTCTTCTTGAAATTCATTCCTGTCAAACTCTTCCATAATGGTTCAATTAAGTGCGGACTTTTTTACATTTGTGTACAACGGTAAATTATAAGTTACGTGGCGTATTGCGGGTGATTTCCTGTCCGAATACGAAAGAGTAAAACCTGCAGTAATCCGCCATTGGCAAACCACAGAGCCCGCCATAGAATTTATAAAATGTTATGCGCTACCATTATAATTCCTTTAATTGACAATAAACACGAAAAACAGGATTTACAAATTCATATAACCCTTGTCTTTCTTCACTCTTGACTAAAACAGGTCCAAATCTCTTATCAATTAATCTTGGCAATAATTGATCGATGTAGTCAACTTCCCAATCCGCAGCATCTTTGCGTACCTCCTTTAATGCAATTTTCCCCATCTCGTCTGTAAAGATTGCATTACCTTCTGGCTGTGACGCTAGTAAAAACAATAACGTTTTCCTTCCCTCAGATTCACCTATGGCTCTTTGATACTGAGACTCCAATGTTGGAAATGCTATTCCGTTTTTAATATCATTTAAAACTTCACTAAATATAGCATCATTAATGAAGTCTTTGGCATACTGATTTGACTTGTTTACACATTCTTTTCCTAGAAGTTGTACTAAATATGGATATCCTTGTGATTTTGAAGATATTGCCTCTACTACAGTACCATCAAAAGTGATTTTATTTTCAAATAATTCTTCAGCTCTATTTATTATTGATTTGGATTCATAAGGTTGCATTTTCCCTACTTTTAAAGCCCCTTCTTCTAAAAGCCGTTCAACAGAATTATGATCATGAACTAAATCCATTAAATCATTTCCAATACCACAAATTGCAAACTTTACTGTATCCGAACTTAAAGATTTAATCAAAGAACCAATATTATCTTTGTTTTGAATCACATCAAATTCATCAAGAATTATTAATAAACCATCACGTTTCATTTTATTTTGAACTTGATGTGTTACAATTGCACTAACAAAATTTCTAAAAGTCTGTACTAAGTCGTTTTCTACAACTTTTGCATACTTTGAAGAATCTATTCCTTTTATTCCCCATTTTACTAACTTTAAATCAGTTCCTCCTTCAATTTCTGTTACTCTTCCGAATTCCACAAGTTCTTTCCCATCATCTGGCACCAAACGTAATAATCCATCTTCATTGTTTTGGTCATTTAATAGTCTTGATAATAAATCTTTTGTGTCTAAGATCATTGAGTCACATGTGTAATATACCGTAAGATACCTTCTTGGCTTTTTTGGTGTGAGGTGTACTAATCCTGCTTTTTTAAGCAATGTATAGTCACCTAGTGCGATTTGTTGGATTTGTCTCGCTAAAGAAGATTTTCCTACACCTCTTTTACCATAAATCGCTATCAAATTTAAAGGAGTATTAATTGCCTTTATGCACTTAGTTATTAAATCGGATCTTCCAATAAATCTATTTGGGTCTTTAATTACATCCGAAGTAAATCCGATTTCAGGGTTTATTTTATTCATGATTTATGATTTGTTAGTTGCTGTTTTGGTTGGGCACAACGTTTTAAATATGGGGCGTTTGGCATTTGAAACCCTAACCTATCAAACCGCTAAATATATTATTAAATGTTACCATATTCAAGATTAGCACTATCTGCCAAATGACCTATATTTTTTGTTGAACTAAATCCCTACGGGATAGCCTTTCTCAAAAATAGCATAAATCCATTTAGTTACAAATCGTAATAACTGT
>NZ_JBQTGJ010000034.1:0-10002 GCF_052400685.1 Geofilum sp. OHC36d9 | reverse complement strand
GGGCTTACCGTGTAGGTTAATACAGGATCTGCTTCGCCGTAGGTTTTGCTTTGACCGGCATCAGCCGTTACTGTGATAGGTAATTTGTTGACCGTATATTCTACGGTATCGCTGGTAGCGGTATAATCCTTACTATTGTTTGGCGCATATGTCGCTATTAACTCGTAAGTCCCTGCATCAAAAATGCTATCGGCGCTAAAACTGTAGGTTATAACACCTTCGGTGTTGCTGGCTGTGGCATTCATGGCATCGCTGCCAATCGCAGTGCCGTATACCCCGTCTTCAGGACTTCCCCAGGTAATAATCGTCGTATCAGGTACTGCAATGACCGTAATGGTCATGGTTAAAGTATCGCTGATTAAATCACCGTCAGTAACAGCAATGCCTACCGATAAAGTGCCATAAAAGTCAGTGCCCGGTATAATGGTATAGCTATCTAATGTATAATTCTCACCCTCGGTAATCACCAACGAAAGCTCATCATTGTCGGCATCGCTGGCACTGACATCGCTAAGCGATAATGCAACTGAAGTGCCCTCATTAATTGAGGTGTCTCTAACTGCAATGAGTTCAGGGACCGAATTTACTTTTTTAAGAATTGCGGTAGCAGAACTACCCCAAAGGGTCTCGCCTTCGGCAATAAGCTCACCAACACAATACGTGATGACATCGCTGGTACCTAGAGGGGTTTCGGCATTAAAACTATAAACGCCACTATTGATACTTCCTTTTCCCGGGTAGTCAACGATTTTATAGGTCAGTAAATTCTGTGCGGTTTCGTAATCATAATCGTTGGATAAAACAGATGCTGTTAAATCAATGCCGGCACCAACCTCTAAAGTATCTGCAAAAGCAAAAGGCGCATTATTGTTCACGTTTAATAAAGCCGGATAAGTTTTGTCGTCAACCATATCCCAGGTTTCTGAAAAATCCCAATCGGGGAAACTACTGCGCTGTTTCATTTGCTTAGTGGTAAGAGCTGTTACGGTTTGGCTGTTATTATCTAAGCCCAATCCGGAGGTTTGACCACTTGTTTCGTTATTATAATAACTGTCGTTAACATTTGAATAACCATTATATCCGACCAGACCACCGACATAATAACCTCCCGAAACCGAACCGGTAGAATAACAATTATTTACCGAAGATGAACTATAATTATACCCCACCAGACCGCCGACATTAGTACTTCCCGAGACCGAACCGATAGAATAACAATTATTTACCGAAGATGAATTATAATTATACCCCAGCAGACCGCCGACCTTAGTACTTCCCGAAACTGTAGCGGTAGAATAACAATTATTGACCTGAGATGAATAACGATTGTATCCCACCAGACCGCCAACATTATTATTTCCCGAAACTGTACCGGTAGAATAACAATTAATTATCTGGGATGAAGGATAATTACTTCCCACCAGACCGCCGACAGAACCATACCCTATAATACTAACATTGGTAAGCCCTAAACTATTAATTATTGCACCATTGATGTAGCCAAATAAACCAACATAACCAGTTGAAGGACGATTAATCGTTAAATTATTTATTGTATAACCTTGCCCGTTATAATTCCCGGTAAACATTATTGTACTGTTACCAATGGGCGAAAAGCCTTTCCCATCGTTCCACATACTGGTTTCGGAAGCATCAATATTGGCAGTTTGCTCAAAATAAAAAATTTTATCCCATAGTGAAGATGCTTCAGATAAATATTTTAAATCGTTGAGTGAAGTAATTGTTAAAGGATTATCAACAGTTCCCTGCCCATCTAATTCTGTCACAGTTAGGGTATAGATATACGTATTTTGCAAGCCATATGCATCATTTACTTTTATTTCGACTTCGTAATCGCCGCACACCGTTGGTGTCCAGGTAAGAACAGAGTCCTGCGTAAGTAACATGCCTTCGGGGGACTGTAATAATTCCAGAGTCGCATCCGGATTGTCCATAACTATTACCTGTATGGTATCGCGATATTCCACATCTGCTTTGGCAAATTTTCTAAGAACAGGTAAAATTACAGGTGCATCCGCCACACCAATCAAACGCGGAAAAGAAGTCCCCTCCGTAATTTCCCAGATATTTTCAAAATCCCAATCGGGGAAACTACTACTTTGTTTCATAAGACACGTAGTAAGAGCTGTTACGGTCTGGCTGTTATCATCGAAGCCCAATCCGGAGGTTTGACCACTTTTTTCGCTATTGTAATAACTGTAGCTTATTGTTGATGCATTATTACTCGCCACCAGCCCGCCAGCAATACTACTTCCCGAAACAGAACCAGTGGAATAACAATTATTGATCTGGGATGAATCATAATTGCATCCCACCAGACCGCCGACATTATTACTTCCCGAAACCGGGCCGGTGGAATAACAATTATTAACCTGGGATGAAAAATTATTAAACCCCACCAGACCGCCAATATAATTACTTCCAGAAACCGAGCCGGTGGAATAACAATTATTAACCTGTGATGAAAAATTATTACCCCCCACCAGACCGCCAATATAAATACTCCCAGAAACCGAGCCGGCGGCATAACAATTATTAACCTGGGATGACTTGTAATTGTATCCCAACAGGCTGCCAACATGCATGCCTCCTTTTACAGTAATATTGGTAAGACCTAAATTATTAATCGTTGCGCCATAGCTGTAGCCGAATAAACCGACATAATCAGTTGAAGGACGATTAATCGTTAAATTATTTATTGTATAACCTTGCCCGTTATAATTCCCGGTAAACTTTGTTTTACTGTTACCAATGGGCGAAAAGCCGTCCCCTCCGTTCCACGTACTGGTTTCGGAAGCATCAATGTCGGCGGTTTGCTCAAAAAAAGCATTCCATTCCGCAGTGGTTTGCGAAATCCAATACAAATTTTCAATACTTGCAACCTGATACGGATCGCTTTCGGTTCCGCCTCCTGTAGGTGCGATTGCTGTTTGTGTCCATACGCTCTTCGCAGCAATCAGCCACAGAGCAATAAAAAGTAAAAGTTTTTGTTGCATCTCTATATTAATTCAGATATTAATTTAATTTTTTCCACTTCTGTAAAACTTGAAAACAAAAAAATAAAAAAAATAGTGGCTCACATGGTCTAAATCGCTATATAAAAAGCAGTTATAAAGCAAAATACACCAATAAACCACTACTTATGCCATCAAAAATAAAAATTTTAAGCGAATCAGAAAATGTTCTTTTCCATAATGATAACCATACTTCAACCAATATTAGCCTTCCAAACGGGTCGATTTCCGGGCTTTTTTGAAACCGCTTAAAAAGGAGGACGGCAGGTTTTCCATTCTTATAGTTCACTTTTACTATTGCGTATGACAAGAGACAAATTTTAACAGTAAAAACAGGTCTCTTAAAGCTTCAGCACTATTAATATAGAACAATTTTAAATAAAAATGTCATATCGTGTTAAGACTCAAACCTTAAACAATTTAGAAACATAATAATTATTTAAACCACAACTCCAACCCCTTCCGTTTTTGAACATTTGTAAGTACCGGTCGGTTTTTCATTACATTTACGCAAATAAACAAATTCTGCTTATGAAAAATTTTTATTTATCAAAACTGGTGCCTTATATTTTTGTATTTAGCGCTTTATTTTTTTCAACAAATTACTTATCAGCCCAATGCGACGATATAAGTATTTCAGGATTAGATACAGAATACTGTATTATTGACCAGGCAACGCAGCTTACAGGGCTCCCTTATGGCGGAACTTTTAGCGGACCCGGAATTACGGATGATTTATTTGATCCTTCAACCGCCGGTGCCGGAACACATGAAATTAAATATGTATTCGACAACATCTATTATAAAATAGATCAGACAGGAGATTTCAATCCCATCACAAGCCCCGGAAATGACGTTGTTTTATCCGACGATAAAGTATCACCGGCACTTTCTTTGGAATTTACATTTAATTTTTTCGGCGTAGATTATACCGAATTTTACATCTGTTCAAACGGATTTATTACATTCGATTCTGGATCTGATGATGATTATAATGCACAGGATATCCCTAACCCGAAATCACCAAACAACTTAATCGCCTTCGCCTGGACTGATCTAAACCCAGACGCCGGAGGAACAATAACATACGTTACCTTAGGAACTGCACCTAACAGAGTTTGTGTTATTAACATTTCAGATGTGCCTTATTACGATGATGAAAACACTGTTACCACTCAGATAAAACTATTTGAAACAACAAATGTCATTGAAATTCATTCTACAGATATTTCTTCTTCTGATGATGAAAAAACCATGGGAGTGGAAAATGAAGACGGAACACTGGGGTATGCTATTGATGGAAGAAACAAGGCATATTGGAGTGCATCAAATGATTTTGTTAAATTCACGCCCGTATATTGCAAGGATTCAATAACCCAAGTGGTTACTGTAAATGACGATCCGGCCGAACTGAATTTACTGACCGGCGAAATCAGTTTTGGCGAAGTATTCATTAACGGTACTATTTCTAAAGATATTCGCATAAGTAATACTGGTTGTGACACTTTACATGTTGATTCAGTAAAAAACGCCCAATCTGATATTTCATTTGACAAGTCAGCATTCGACATTATGCCGGGCGATACGGGAACAATATCAGTAACATTCACTCCCACCGCATTACAAACATATACCGATGCGATTCAGATTTATACCAACGATACTGATGTTTCGGTTAATTTAAGCGGAGAAGGTATTGCCTCACCTACAATATCGCTTGATACAGATACTCTGAAAGGCTCAATAAATGACTGCTCAGGCACTCTCGACTTTACATTTAACATCCAAAATTCAGGAGAAAATGACCTTGAATATACCATAAGCAGTGCTGTATTTGAAGATGATTTTGAAGATGGCGACATTAGCGACTGGACGATTGATTCTGAAGTAAGTGTTTCTGTTGTTACATCTAATGCAGGTGATGGAACCTATTCAGCAATTATGTCTGGTGGTTCTGACTGGAGTACATATCACGGAATGATGCAATCCTTTACTTCATCTCAACCTGAATATATCAGTGTAATGGTATATCCTGACACTGAGGGTGATGATAATGCAATATTTTTTGTTGGAGACGAGAATGCATCGGATAATGGGGGCATAATAAATTTTGTATACAAAGATGCCGCTGATTCTCATTTTGACATCTGTGATGGTTTGTATTTTTACACTGACGAATCCCGTTGGTATCAATTCGAATTTAAAAATATAGATTTTGACAACGCCACTTTTGACTGTTATATCGATGGTGAATTATTTCAGAAGGAAATACCTTTCTTCAATAACTCCGATTATGTTTCAGACGTATATCTGACTGATTACACAGATTCAAACATTTATTGGGACAATATTTTTATTGGAAACCAAAACGAAGGGCTTGAATTTAATCCAACAAGTGGTACCCTAACGCCCGGGTCATCACAGGAAATATCCGTAAGCTTTGACTCTGACGGTTTAAATTCAGGGTTATTAGAGAACACCTTATTTATCAAATCCAATGATCCGGTAAACGAAACGAACACTGTTATTTGCGTCATTAATAAGGATGGAGATCCGGAAATAGCGTCTTCAGTGAGCTCATACGACTTTGGAGATGTTATTGTTAATGACTCTGCATCTTTTGATTTAATGCTATATAATTCAGGTTGCGACACCTTATTTGTTGATAGTGTAAAAACAACTTTGGCCGAATTTATGGTTGAAGATTCCATTTCATTGCAAATCATGCCAAATGACTCATCAATGATTAGTGTCTGTTTCAAACCAACAAGCCTGACTGATTTTTCCGATCACTTAGTCATTTATCATACTGATGAAACGGAGTTAAATATTAGTCTTACAGGAAGTGGACTGGATGCACCTGAGATGACTGTAAACCCTGATACGGTTGAAGTAAGTATGGGATGTGATGGCATTGCGTCGACTTCCTTTACCATTAATAATGCCGGCGCCGGAACACTTGAATACAATGTGAAAAACACTTTTGTTGATTTGGAATTAATTTCCGGGAACCTTGATGCAAACTATACCTCTATCTTAGATGTAATTCCAAATAGATCTGATTTTTATTATGATGGTGATGAATATAATATCAATGATGGTAATGACGACATGTATGATCAGGGAAACTACCTGAGTACAGATATAGGCGGTGATATTAAATATAGTGATGATATAATGGAAAGTTCGTACCTCGGGGAAAAAGGCCGGTACTTTACCCGTGAATACGATGGCCTATTTGTATTTGCCGGAAATTTAGATAACATTTCAGATTTTGAGGTAAATGGAGATCTGGGTGCTGATGGTAATGGTTCCGTTGATGGTAAAAAGCTGACTCTGGTTCATAATGGAACGACTTATTATGGATTTGTGAAAAGAGTGTATGCAACTGAAGATCCTTCTGTAAACCACCTGTTCATTACTGAAAATCCTAATGTAGAGCAGGATTTTCGTACCAATACTGATGATGATTATCACAAAGTTTCTAATTTAGAAGATGTAAATGTTCTTTATTATTTATTGTACGCTTCACAAAATGGTGGTTATGTCAGCGATAGTGAAACACTCAACATCATGGCGGCATTTCTCGATGCAATTGACGTTGACAGCGATGAATCAATTACGATAACGCCTTCCACCGGAACAATTAGTTCAGGAGGCTCTCAGGTGGTTGATGTTGATTTAACCTTTGAACAAATTAATACCGGCACATCATATACTAACATTGTAGTTTCATCAAATGATCCATTAAACTCTTTGGATACCGTTGTTGTAAAACTTACTATCGATGGCCAGGCCGAGATTTCTCTTCCTACTGAATGTATTGATTTTTCTAAAGTTGCAGTAACCGATTCACTAAAAAGAGTGGTTACTATCAGCAATATTGGTTGCGACACTCTGTTAGTTAATGATATTGATGCCAGCTTATCTCAATATTTAGTGACCGATACAGTTTATAAAATTTCACCTTATGATAGTGCCATGGTTTCGGTTTATTTAAAACCCGACGTCAACTCGACTTTTGATGCTAATCTTACTTTACAGACCAACATTGGAGATTATCAGGTCTGTCTGACAGGAGAAGGCGTAGCAAGCTTTGCTGATATTGCTGTTGACTCAACAAGTTTTAATGCAACACTTGAGTGTACGGCATCTGCTGAAGCGCCAATCGAAATATTTAACAATGGCGAAGCTGACCTTAATTATTCAATTAGTGCCGATGAGCCGTTTGTTGAATTTAGTGAAGAATCAGGTCTCATTGCAAATAATGCATCGGCCAGTATTAGTGTAAAAATAGTAGGATCTGAACTCCCTGCCGGAACATATAATGCAAACATTACAATTAGTTCAAATGATCCTGATACGAAGGATCTTATCATTCCGGTAACACTGAATAATATAAGTGGAGGCTATTCTTCTGTTACAATTGACGCTAGCGATAGTGATATTTGTCAGGGAGAGACACTGAGCTTAAACGCAGGATACGGATTTGCCGATTACAACTGGTCAACAAGCGAATCAACCCGAACAATAACGGCTTCTGAAACAAATAAATATAAAGTTATTGCCACTGATTATTATGGTTGCGTTTCAATGGATTCAGTTAATATTACCGTTCATAATCCCACTATTGCACTCGCGCCAACGGCATCAATTTGTATTGGAGATGAAATAACCTTCGATGCCGGTGATGACTTTTCGACCTATGAATGGAACGATGCTTCAACAGAACAAACATTAACGGTTGATGCCGCAGGTATTTATTCGGTTAGCGTAACCGATGAATTTGCCTGTCCGGCTAATGCAAGTGTTGTTCTAACGGTAAACAGCCTGCCGGTTGTTGATCTGCCAACAACGGAAGAAATTTGTGATGGCGATGAAATCACTTTTGACGCAGGTGAAGGTTTTAACGCATATGCATGGAGTAATTCTTCAACAGAACAAACAATTGCTGTTAGTGAAGCCGGAACATATACTGTTACGGTAACTGATGAAAACGCCTGTTCAAACAGTGCAAGTGTAGAACTAACGGTAAACAGTTTGCCTATCGTTGATCTGCCAATAACGGAAGAAATTTGTGATGGCGATGAAATCACTTTTGACGCAGGTGACGGTTTTAGCGCGTATGCATGGAATAATAATCCTTCTGCTGAACAAACTGTGACTGTTAGTGAAGCCGGAACATATACTGTTACGGTAACTGATGAAAACGCCTGTTCAAACAGTGCAAGTGTAGAACTAACGGTAAACAGTTTGCCTATCGTTGATCTGCCAACAACGGAAGAAATTTGTGATGGCGATGAAATCACTTTTGACGCAGGTGAAGGTTTTAGCGCGTATGCATGGAGTAATAATTCTTCTGCTGAACAAACTGTGACTGTTAGTGAAGCCGGAACATATACTGTTACGGTAACTGATGAAAACGCCTGTTCAAACAGTGCAAGTGTAGAATTAACGGCAAACAGCCTGCCGGTTGTTGACTTAGGCGATGATGTAACAATCACTACAGCTGAATCTGTTACACTTGATGCTGGTGAAGGTTTTGCCACTTATGTGTGGAATGATGCTTCCATCGATCAAACACTTGTTGTTAATGGTGCATCAATCGAAGCCGGCGAATATGAATATTCTGTCCTGGTAACAGATGCAAACAGCTGTTCAAATTCAGATACAATCATGGTTACCACAAATGCAGCAACAGGCATTAATTCTCCTGCATTGAACGATCTGGTTAACATCTACCCGGTACCAACAAGAGATTACATCAACCTTAATTTCCTTAAGGCAAAAGATAATCTGACGATTGAATTAATTAACGTTACAGGTAGTTTAATCTATAAAAATAAACTTGGTAACATTCATGCAAATGAGAATTTCCAAATTGATGTAAGAAACAATTCAACAGGAATGTATTACCTGAAAATTTACAGTGATAATTTTAGTGTAACCAAAAAGGTAATGATTCAAAAATAGTTTTTTCAAACTTAAAAAAAAGGCAGGCCATCCGGGTTTGCCTTTTTTATTTCCGGATGTTTCGGTCCCTTAAAGATGGGGGAATATGAACCGTTTTACAGGTGTCCGGATGATTCGAAAACGCGTGCCCGGAAGTTTTCGGAATTCGCAATTGGTACTGGAAGGGATGAGAATGACGTGATAGATGTGGCATGAATTACAAAGTCGCGCCAGCGAGTGGGATGATTTGATGAACAGTTGCTGCTGCAATACCTGAAAAAACAGCCTATTCGGTATCATATTTTGAACTAAAAAAGAGACAATCAGAAAAATTAAGATTTAATCTGTATTTTAACTTTAATCAACGAGTTATAACAAAAAAGATGGGAATTTTCAAAATCGTTTAATATGATTACAATTTATCTTTCAGTGGTCATATGGAACTCGCCAGGATAATTATACTTCTGTGTGTGAAACAATTCTCATGGCTCGTTTCATCATAACGCAATTATAGTCTTTTTCAACACATTCAATCAACAAATCTAACAACGGGGAGAAACTCAAAAAATTGGTTTTATTTATATCCCCTCTTCCATGATTTACTGATTGGGTAAAATTAAAAAGAGGTTGTCATTTATTAGACAACCTCTTTTTTTGTAAAGGTCAAAGAAGGGGTATCTGCTTCTCCTGTTTATTCTTTAACCACTTTAATAATAACGCCATCCACACTTAACAAATATAAGCCACTGGGTAAGGCCGAAATATTGATGCTATTACTATGGCTTAAATCCTGAACCAGCACTTTTGTCCCGTCTAAGCTATAAAGACTTGCAACACCGGTGCTTCCTGATACCGTTATGACGGTGGTAGCCGGATTGGGATAAACATTGATGGCCGTTGTATTTTGCTCTATTGCGTGAATAGAAACATTTGTCCCTACTGTAATGGTCACATCCATGGTATTACTCATCAATTCGCCATCGCTTACCATTATCTCGACTTCGTAATCGCCCAA
>NZ_JBQTGJ010000033.1:0-13304 GCF_052400685.1 Geofilum sp. OHC36d9 | reverse complement strand
GACTTGCGAACCTCATTTCCTGACTTGCGAACCTCATTTCCTGACTTGCGAACCTCATTTCCTGACTTGCGAACCTCTCCGCTGTTTATTTCAATTGAGAAGTATACCAGAGTTTCAATCCAAAAGTATACCATTTAGATTAAATAAAAGAGTGCAATTCTATTCATAAAACTTCTGGTAATCAAATTTGGTGATAAAATTATTCTTTATGGCATATCCTAAACCATAAATATTCTCAGTTCCTGCGGGTTTACGCTTCTCAAAATAAACCGAGGGAAACAGATTACTACTGAGATTGAATACATTTAAAATATCAAATACCTCCGGCAAACGATTGTGCACTTCTGATTGGTCATAGTATTCGATATAATAGACTTTTCGCAAGGGATCGTATTGGATGTCTATAGTGCTTGCAAAAAAACTGGTGTCAGATTAGATAAAACTTCATTTTGGAGGTTTACGAACCCTGAAAAATGTGAGTTGTTGTAAATGACTATTTACAAATTTTGCGTTTAGTGAGTGTAATGTGCAAACTTGTTTGCAACAATGCCGAACGTAGCAAAATTCAATAACATTAAATTTTGCGTTTAGTGAGTGCAGTGTGCAAACTTGTTTGCAACAATGCCGAACGTAGCAAAATTCAATAATATTAAAATGCCGCCGCTGCAAGTAATTTCCTAAAATATCTGACTCTCACATTGGAGCCGGGTTTTAATCATTTCTCTAAATTTTTACCGGACACCAATGTATATTTATAATGGCAACCATTATTTTTCCAAAAATTTTATTAATGGTTTAATAAAGCTTTCGAATTTCTCGATATGTGGTAAATGTCCAACGTTTTCTATTTCCACTAATTCCGAATCAGGTATTGCCTTTTGTGTTTTCTTTCCCAATTCGCCATACAATCCCATTGTTTTTCGTACGTCTTCGGTAACCAAAGGCTTGCCTAAAGCAGTTCGGTCGCGGGTACCAATGATAAGTAATGTTGGGACTTGAATGTTTTTAAACTCATATACCACAGGTTGCGTAAAAATCATATCATAGGTCAAGGCATTATTCCAGGCTATGGTTTTATAGTCTGAATTGAGTGTCCAACCGGCCAGTAAGTTTACCCATTGATCGTATTCGGGTTTCCATTTATTATCATAATAATTAACTAATTGATATTTCTTTATGCCTTCGTAGCTTTTCTTAAGTTCATTTTTATACCACCATTCCACAGGTTTGTACGGCACTTTTAATTTCCAGTCTTCAAGACCAATTGGGTTTTCTAAAATCAATTTTTCGGTAATATCAGGATACATTAAAGCGAACCGGGTCGCTAACATTCCGCCCATAGAATGTCCTAAAACAGCTGTTTTTTCAACCTTTAAAGTATCTAATAGTGTTTTGGTGTTTTGTGCCAATTGCTGAAATGTGTAATGAAAATGTTGTGGTTTAGACGATTTCCCAAAACCGATCTGATCGGGTACTATTACACGAAAACCTTCATTTGTTAAGGCCTCAATGGTGGTTTTCCAATAGGCACCATTAAAATTTTTTCCGTGAAAAAGCACAATATTTTTACCGTTATAATTCGTTGGCTTAACATCCATATAAGCCATTTTTAAATCCTGCTCCTGTATTTTTAAGCTGAGTGTTGCAACAGAATAAGGATATTCATAATTAGACAACTCAATATCTAACCATTGTAAATTTTCGGTTTGCGCAAATGCCCCGTTTATTGTTAAAGTGACAAATACTATTAGTATGATTTTTTTCATTTCTTATGTTTTATTTTTTAAGTGAATTTTGATTGTCATTCATAAAATAAAGCAGTAAAAACAGAAAGCCAATATAAGTAGACTGCAATCCGACAAGATCCCATTTTTGAGCAAAAGAGCTTCCTATTACCAAAATATTCATCAGCACAAAAGTGGCTACAAGTGTTTCTCTGGTAAATTTATTTAGGAGCAATAGTAGACCAATCATGATTTCGGCAAACGGAATAGCATATGCCAAGGGTGTTACGAGGAAACCGGGTAATAAAGAATCTTGAAAAGTGTTTTGCATCCCTGTAACAAACTTATCTAAATTTGGTATTCGTACTACGCCATGAAAAAAGTAGTTTATGCCAAAAGAGATACGTAATAAATGTATGGCGAGCGTTTTATTATTTAAATCAGGTAATCTCATGTTGTATGACTTGAGCTAGTATTTATGATTTTAAAGAAACCAATCTGTTAGCTACTAATTTCAGATTGCTTTCATTGATCTCCGGTTTTGGGGCAAGGGGATATAATTGAGCACCCGGTCTACTAATAAACGCACCTCTCCAACCGGTCCAGAGTGCTCCGGCAATATCCCATCCATGAGCAGCAATTAACATGGCTTCGTTTGGTTTAATTCCCATTTTTCTGGCTCCCCAGTCATAAGTCTCTCTGAATGGTTTGAACTTTCCAAATTCTTCGATGCTTAATCGTTCGTCGAAATAGTCGGTTAAACCAGCACTTTCAAATTGTTGCTTAACACCCTCGTTGGACGAATTTGTAAATGACACCAGTTTGTATCCCTTTTCTTTTAATTGTGCCAACGCACCTTTAACTTCAGGGTGAGCAGGTAAACCACGTAAAGCATTTACGATAACCTCACGTGCCTTATCTTCTTTAATATCTATATTATTATTAGCACCAACCATCTGGAGGGCGGCTGCTCCAATATTTCCAAAATGTTCATATTGACCACTTGCAGAAGTAACTAAAGAATACTGAAGCATTGTCGTAAACCACAGAGAAAGTAAATCACCTCTTCCATTTAATGCTTCTCCAACTTGCGCTTTCATTTGAGTTAAATCCAAAAGGGTTTCGTTGACATCAAAAAATAGTATTTTCGGTCTTTCCATTTCCTTTAAAATAATTTTGTCTTCATTTTCAGCACCATACATGGTACCGGGTATTATAATTCCGGATGCTCCCATAATTCCAATACTCTTTATAAATTTTCTCCTTGAATTACTCATAATTGCTTTTTAATTTAAATAGAGTCTGTCTATAAAGTCCAACTTCTGCGTTACGCTTGTCATAAAAACAGTCATTTACGAAAAGTAAACGCCTTGATTTTTATGACTTCGCAAGCCTTGAATTTGAACTTTATAGTTCAGACACTTAGTTTATAGACTGGCGCTAAATAGAGCCTATCTGTAAACTAAGTGCTTGAATATGCTTGCAGGCATAAGATAAGCCTAACGTTTAAGGTGAGCTTACCTTATTATATTTAAACAGGTTCTGATACTTCTAAGGTGAAATAATGAACCATGGCTATTCAATATTAAAATGAGAATAGCGCCATTTGATAATAGATTACGTACACGCCCGCTATAATTAGCAGTACAGCGGTAACCTTTTCCATATATGGAAGTATCTTCCTTAAATTTTTTAACAGGAAATCTTTGGCAAAAATGGCCAGAAGTATGGTTAAAATCATCATACCACTCATTCCGGAAAAATAGGCCAAGATATACGAAGTGCCTTCCCATATTGTCTCTGCCGCCATGGCCTGCGTCGCTACAATTAAAAAGAGAGGAAAAAGACAACCCAGGGCACCAGTCGCATAACCAATTCCAAAAAAGAAGGCTTCAATCGCCTCTGTTTTAGGATTTGACTTCTCGATATGAAATGAAAAGGAAACGTTTTTCCCCATGAGCATACGAATTCCCAGAACTATTAATACGACGCCCATAGTAATCGTAATCCATTTCATATAATCTTTTAAAAACTGACCCGCAAGAATAATCATTGCGCCAGCGATGCTATAAATAAGAAGGATTCCCAATATACTAAGTAACGCCAGCTTCAAACCTCTGCCCAAACGGGCAGAGATTTGTAAACCGCTGTTTGGATTTCGCGAAATAAAAGCGAGAATGTAACCGGGCAACAGAGCCACAGCACAGGGAGCTAAAAACGCCAATACGCCCTGTAAAAACGAAAATTCGATAAACTCCATTTATTTAAGTAATTGCTCAAAAAGTTCACGATATTCATCTGCTGTGAGTACTGCTTTATCTTTTTGAAATGCGACATATCCCGCTTTGTTAATTCCAACGGTAGTGGCCTGAGTCTTCACGCCAAAATCTATCATTACCTTTGGAGTGCCTTTAACTAACGGGAAATTAATATTCTTTTCTTTTGCAAGTTTCGTCATCACTTGATCATCATCTGTGGGGTCAATACTTATAGCTACAAAATTTACCCTATCCTTATATTCGGGATAAACTTCTGAAATAGCCGGCCAGTTTTGTGCACACATAGGACACCAGGATGCGGTGAAATAAACAATCATTGGTTTTTGATCGGCCAGCGATTGTTTTAAACTTATTGTTTGGTCATCGATAGTAACGACCTCAAATTGCGGTGCTTTCTTTAAGTCGCTGTTTGCCTTGTTTATCTCCATCTCTGTTACTTCTGCTTTTTTATCAGAAGATTTACAGAAGTTACAAGCCGAAAAAAGTAATACTACTATTACTAAAAAGGTGCTTAATCTAAATCTTTTATACATAATTGTTTATTTTAAATTAATAGTGCTTGCAAAAAAAGTCCAACTTCTGCGTTTTGCTTATCCTCAAAATGATTATTTACCATAGTAAACTCACATTTTCAGGACTTCGCAAGCCTTGAATTTGAATATTTATTATCAATCACCTGAGTTTTATTTCTGACACTAATTACTTACAATGTGCGTGTTATAATATTCCGTCAACTTTTGGCAACTTTTTTATTTTACGTCGTCTTAAATTGTCATCGGTTTTCTTGCTCAGATTACGACATTAACAACTAAAAGTCAAGCTTTTGTTTTACCTAAATTTAATACATGCCGTATCAGATGCAGCTATTCTTTGTGAACTCTGTTCAAAGGTATGCCCCAATTGTTTTCAATCTGTAAATAACTAAAAATGAAAATATTGTTACCACCCACCGTTCCAACCTGCTTGTGGATTTAAGCTTCCACATTTTCTTCAGACCAGGCAAATTTTTGGAAAGGTGCATCTACAGGCGTGTTGGCAATATGATTGGTATAATTACTGATCACTTTCTGTGACAAACCTAAAATAACCTCCAAAACTTGTCTTTCACCATATCCTGCGTCATAAAAAGTATCTAAATCTTCCTGAGTAACGTGTCCACGATTACGTACCACCTTTAAAGTAAAATCGTGTAAGACTTGCAATTTCTCAGTGGGCATTGCAGTTCTATTTCTCAATGCATCACTCAATGATGCATCTACTTTCATCATATTTGCAATACCGGTATGAGCAGGCACACAATAATGACATTCGTGCTCTACATTGATCGTTTGCCAAACCACAGTCAATTCTTCTTTATTGAAGGAAGATTGGGTGAAGAGTTCGTGCAGAGTCTGATAAGCCTCTAATAACCCGGGTGACCCTGCTAAAACTCCGTGTAATCCGGGTATCATTCCGTTTGCTTTAAAAGACTGCTCTAATAAAATCTTGCTGGCTTCTGGTGCCGTTTCTATGTTGTGAATTTTTAATGTTGTCATAATGCTTCGTTTTTAGTGATTTGTTTTTGCTTATTTAAAATGAAAATGTTTGTTGTTGAAAGAACGACTATTCCTATGGCAATGTATACCAGCATCCATTTTGGATTAACTCTTAATGAAAATTCTGCCGTGAGTGCACCTAACATCGTTAGTAAGCCAAACAGGTTAGTTAATGTTGCCCATTTAGTAAATGGAATATTAAATATTGAAGGCTTGTTTTTTGTTAAACTAAATATAGCTGTTGCTAAATAGCCCAATACTGCAACCGAAATAAAAACTCCTGTTGATACTCTAAAAAAAGTAGGATCAATGCCCAAAGGTTCGGCCATCTCTATAAAGGCCTTTACTGAAATTTCCCAACCGGTTAATTTTGAAATGGCAAATCGCGATAAAACACTTCCCATTAAAAGGTTGGTGACAAATAATATTTTGTTCATGATTGGATTGTCTATTAATAATTAAATAACTAAACATTCGTTTAGTTTAAGGTTAAAAAAAATGCTTATAAATTCCTGAAGATCATTTCGATATAATCTTCTATTTCCTGGTTACTATTTACTCTTGAAGCTGCTGCCAAACCGTGCTTTGCTATTAATAAATAGTTTGCCTGTTTTAATACAGTCTCTTCATCCTTCTCAGAATTCATTTTTAATTTTTCAATGAACAACTCTTTCAGATTATCCATAAAAGAATTTATTTGTTCATTAATTGGTTCATCTTCTTTGTCTGAAAATTCATTGTAAGTATTAGTAAGTAAACAGCCTTTTTCATTTCCATCCACATTGCAAATTCGGACTGAATTATAAAAAAAGTCTTTAATATCATCTACGCCATTATTTGAATTTTTAAATTGTTCAAAAATGGAATTGACTTTCTTTTCGTAACTTTTTAAACATTCGAGAAATAAACCATGCTTGTTTCCAAAACTTGAATATATCGAAAACTTGTTAATCCCCATTTCCTTTTCAAGCATTTGCATTGATGTCGCTTCATACCCATTTCGCCAAAACAGGTTCATCGCTTTTTCAACGACTACATCTTCGTTATATTCCTTTTTCCTTGCCATTGCTTTTAATTACGATGCAAAACTAAACAATCGGTTAGAAACAACCTAATATTATTACCTTTATTTTTAAAAATCAATTAATTTATTGATCTACGGAAGGTTGTAACCCAGAATAATTAAGCAAACCGGAAGGTTATGCCCAGAACGAGGTTATTCTAATTTTAGCCACCACGAAAGTCCTGACAAAATACAAATAAACTGAAAAATATTGCCTTTACCGGTCATTAGACAAACTACAAACGTCGCCTTCGTTGACACTTACTGAAAAAATTGAACGATAATCGCGAATATTTAAATGGAAGTGGTGGTATATTGAGGGTCTCTATTAATCTTCCACCTCTAAAACCCCTTTACGTATTGCAGATGGGTAGTAGGATAAATATTTTTATGCAATTGATTCACTGCATCCACATCCATATTCAGAATATTTTCGAATAAACGGATGGTATATCCCTTATCCATTGGCGCATTTGTTTGAGTGTGCACCGGAGTCAAATCAATTAATACACCGGCAAATTGATTGGGGAAATCAAAAATTAAATCGGTATTCAAATAGTGTACTTCATTGAGTAATGTATTGTAATTACCTTTTGATTTATCGAGATAAAAATGTTGCTGCTTTAAATTAGTAATCGAAGCCTCCTTTTTACAACTACCAAGACACAATGCATCCATCGTTTTTTTATCGCAACCACTCACCTGATGAAACAAACAGGCACGGCTGGTCATTAAAACCATAGGATGATATATGCTATAGTAAATTTGAAAACCGGCAGGCTTTTTTATGCCCTTAAGCTGAACCTTGCTTAGCTCATTGGACAAAAAAGCTCCGCTGCAATTAAACTGTTCCTTTAAACATAGCAAGCTATACGAATTCGTCAGATTCAAATATGGCCCGGCGATCCATTTCAAACCCATCTGATCGGCTTCAAAAGCAACACCTGTGTTGTTTGTAACTATATTTTGTATTTGCAATGCTTTTAGTAATTGAATTGCAGCGGTATAATCATCGCCAATGATTACAGCCGGAAACCAGGGAATCAATTTTGGGTGTTTGATAAATATTTCCAATAACTCGTCATAACGGTCTTTTAACCCACCTGGCAATTTAAAATAGATACGAGCTGATCTGTTTTCGCATTCCTGCACCTCATCTACCGAAGAAATTAAAACCAGTAGAGCTGTTTTTACAGGCGCATGCCTTGCCATGGGAATTTTGGACAATACGGTGGGGGCAATCATTTTATCTATTCCACTCAACACCTGCATTATTTTGTTTTTAATAACGACCAACTCCTTAAAAGGAATAAAAACACCTGCGGCAAGATCATCAACAATTAATTGGTGCACAAAAAAGTTTGTTTCATTTAAGGCTTTTAATCGATGTAGTAAGAGCTCTTTGCTGAGTGCTTCGGTACCCTTAGTCTTCAGCACTCCTTCTGAAGTCACCACAAAAATATTTTCGGGCGTTTTAATGGTTAATTTCAAAGGCGCTCCTACCCTACCCGACACTTCAATCTGTATGGGCACTTTATTGATGCTCAGGCCATCTATTATTTTTCTGACAGATTGCTCACCTTCGGCCTTTTCCATATCCAATAGCCGCTGGGCTTTGTCTAAACCCGACTCATTGACAGCACCAAAACGCTGAGCCAAATGCAAAGCTGCATGGTTGCGGGGTTGATCGATAAACAGATCTTTACCCATCCTTCCTTTTAAATAAGAATTGGTAAAATCGCGGTTAAAAACTTTGTATAGCGAACTATTATCCCGGTCCATCTCCTCATTTAAATAGAAATGCTGTAACTGCTTTCGCCAACTGTTTACCACCGTATAAACATAATGAAATTGCTTAATCCGCCCTTCTATTTTGAATGAATCAACTCCGGCAAGCGCCAATTCTTTAATATCAAAATAGGCCGAATTGTCTTTTAGGTTGAGCGGAAAATCCTTTTTTACAGAAGTTGTTTGGTAGGCATTGCGACAAGGCTGACTGCACCGTCCTCTATTGCCGGAATTTCCTCCCAGGGCTGAACTCATATAACAAAGTCCCGAGAAAGAGAGACAATTGGAGCCATGAACAAATACCTCGCATAACATCTCGTGTTGATGAGCAATATTGCTTAGCTCAGTGATTTCTGTAAGGTTGAGTTCGCGTGATAAATTCACGCGCGTGGCTTTTAAGCGACTCAAAAACAAAACTTGCCCTTGATTATGGGTCGTCACTTGTGTGGAGGCGTGAATCTTAAGACTTTTAAAATAGCGACTCAGGAGATAAAACAAACCCAAATCCTGCACAATTACACCATCAATGGAAGTGTTTACCAATTTATTGAGCAAAGTCACCAGGGCAGGCATCTCATTATTGACAAAAAGGATATTAAGGGTAACAAAAACCTGACAATTATTTTCATGTGCCAAACGTAAAATGCCTTGCAACGTTTCAAAAGAAATATTGGTGGCACGATTGCGCGCATTGAACCTATCCAGACCGCAATACACCGCATTTGCCCCTGCAGCAACGGCCGCTTTAATGGCATCAACATCACCCCCGGGGGCCAGTAGTTCTATTTCTCTTTTCAAATAAATCTTGCTTTATTTTATATGGGACAAAATCACTGCAAGGTCGGATTTATTTATAAAATGTGAGAATTTTTACGTTACAACGATCACTTTTCTCTCAAAAAAATTAAAAACTACACAATGCAAGCATGGCATTCCTTTCAAAAACATAAAAAGACGACAGTAAGTCCAGAATATCCAGTTGTAGTCCTATCGGAATGTGTCCCCACATAGGATAATTGCAGGGGCGTGACGATTCCTCATACTTCTATATATTGGGCATAATTTTTATTCCACAATCAAATTTCTATATTTTGGATATTTAACCGAATATTTTAATTCTAAAACCTTTTTATCATTTGGTTTCAACTCAAATTCCCATTTTATTTCTCCAGTCTCTGAATTTTGTCTTGCTCCCGATTTATTTTGAACATTAACCTCAATCTCCATAATTGTGGAAACCGGGACCTGGTCAAGGATTATCATGTTAATCACTTGATTTTTATTGTTTCTAACAGTTGTTTTCCATGCCCGGGTTTCTTCTTTTTTGTTTCCAATAAATTGTTTATCAGTGAAATCTTTTATTTTTTCACGATTTACAGACACTTTTTTATCACGCCCCAACGAAATCTCTAGTGTATCAGAGGCGTAGCGTACATCAAGAAGCGTTTTACCTACAAAAGTATCCTCAAAAAAGACATTTGCCTCACCTTCTAATAAATTGTATTTCTCCCAATCGATAATATTAGCTATTAAAAAAGCATCTTTATCGACCTTAGGCACACAATAATATTGATAAAAAGCTGGTAAGTTATATACCTCCATATCAACCGTATAATTTTTATTGTCCGATTTAACTGTATATGGTGTATTAATTTCAAAATCAACCGTTGTCTGATTCTCAACCCGTGCAGTTGGTATTGCCAGACTACTCGCCCCTCTTATTTTTTTTGATTTGTAAATATCAACACCGGCCATTCTGCCTTGTAAGGCTTCTGAGACATTGTTCTTTGTGCCGTATCCAGATACAACAACTTCTTGAAGTTCCATTTCATTTTCTTCGAGGGCAACATTCATGATAGAATTTGTAATTGGTAAAGTCGTTGAATTAAAACCTATAAAAGAATATGTCAACTGGCTTGAATTATTCGGAATTGTAATTGAATAATTCCCTTCTAAATCTGTTACTGTTCCAATGGTCGTGCCCTGAACAATCACGTTGGCTCCTGGTAAAGGTTCTCCGTTACCATCAACGACTTTACCTCTTACACTATTTGCAGTCAGTTTATATGTTGGAGGTAAAGTATTATAATTTAAAAAATACGTTTGTAGTTCGGGTGCAACGCCCGAAATATTTGGGTCTGCAGAGGAGAATTTTAGTTTTACATTTGACCAATCAACTTTTGTGTCTTGTTTAACATTTGCCTTATAAATCAATTGCACTGGTTCATTTACATTTTTTGCCCGGATATCATAGGATGGAAACCATCCTACGTTTCTAACCAAATATGTTAATTCCAATGAATATTGATTGGTTTGTTTTGCATCTACTTTAACTAAAATTTCGCCCGTTGGGTATTCTTTCTTACTCGTCAAGGTTTTTATTTGATTATGCAAATCATTCTTTTCTACGTTTAAAGCTTTGAGAGTTTTAGTTCTCTCTATTTCTTTCATTTTCAAGGAAGTCAATTTACTACTATAAAATTCAGCTGTTTGTTGAAGATTAATTATGCTCACTTGCTCATTTTTTCCACCAATATCTCTATTCTCTTGCAAAAATGTAAGTTCCTCCTTAATTATTGACAAATAAGTATTTTCCAATTCTATTTTATCATCAATAATTTCAAGCTGTTTTTCTAAATCAATCAATTCAACAGATTTTTCTAATTTATCCAAAAAATTTTGCTGATGATTTACAGCCAAAACAGTTAATTCCCCTTCAGCTTTTACCTGAACACTTTTGGCATCTATAAACGGAGATAAATTAACAAATTTGATTATTGTCTTACCTTTTTTTAAATCAACCGTCTTTTTTCGAAGAACTTGTGCTCCATCAAGAAATACTGTTACTTCATTTACATCGGTTTTAATCTCTTTTTCTAAAATTTCTTGTGAGAATACGTTGCTGCAAATCAGGCTTAATAATAAGATATTTATTGCTTTCATGTGTTTGTATTTTGTTTGATTTTTGCCACATGGAACTCACCTGAATTAATCATACTCCTATGTGTGAAATAATTCCCATGGCTCGTTTCATATAGTTATCATTTTAGCAGTAGGTTTCTTAATATTGGTGGCAACGGATGGCAGTAAGAAATCATTGCGAATTTCAAAGTACTTTTGTATCAGTCTGCTAAGCCGTTTAATAAATGTCATATTGTTCAAATTTAGCACTTACCGCGTGTTTTGCCATCGTTGTTTATCATCAATCCAATCAGTCAATAATTTTAGTCCAAATCTTATCTGTCGTTTTATCGTGATATTGAATCACACCTTCATTATTTGCCTTTATAATCCAATCAATGCGACAATCAGAATTTGAATTTTTCTTATAAACCTTAAAGACATCTTGAAATTCAATAGCATTTATTACTGTGTCAACAAAATATTTTACTTTAAAGTCATCCGTTTCAAAGTCGTCGAGATATAACGAGAATTTATAATTGTCAACGTCCGAGAATTCAACCTCCATTCCTGAAAATGCTGTAATTCGTTCTTTAATCTTAATTCCGTCATTGTTCTCATTAGTTAAGTAATAGCCCTCATAATCACACTCGTAATCCATAATCATAAATCCTTTAAAATCATCAGGCCCAGACTTAAAACTTTCAATGACCTCAAAATCCATAGTGTCTGAATCCGAAAAATATTTTAAAACGTCACCTTTTTGATGCGGAATCCATATTGTTTCAGATTCCGGAAATGCTGGACAATCATATGTACAACTTTGCAATCCAACGATTATCAAAAAAATCAGTAGGAATGCTAATGGTAGGAATGTCCGTTTCATTTTTCTCATTTATTAAATTTCAAATAATAAATTTTCACTTTTATTATTCGACAAGTCAGGCTCTTGATTATTTGACCCGCCACTTGAATCCTTTTCCTAACTTATTAACCAATAATCACCATTCAAGAAATGGTCAATATCAGTTGTATTTTTCTCATAATACGCTTCTGCAGAAATTCGATCTATCACATAGACTTTTCTGATTTTCATTTTATCACCAACGAAATAGGTCTCCTTTATATAATCTCGTCCTTTTCGGTCATTGTAAATTTTCTTTTTAGTCTTCAATAAATCTCAATTTTATTCGGTTGCAAAATCTTTCTCTCAATGCGGCAGAACACCCGCATCCAATTATTATAATTCATAATATATAAACGTAATTATCTCTTTTTTATAAAATCATATAAAAGCATCACCCACACCAAAACATCACCACAAACTTCACACAGTCTTCCGGTAATTTTTAAAAGCGACCATCTAAATTACTGAAAATTAATGGTTGTCAAAACAAATAATTAAAATGAGCGAATTATTTAATTAAAACGGCGGTACAAAAAGTAAGAAAATTGGCTTCTGCGGAGAAAGAACTTGAGTATTTGGACTTAAAGCGATATCGTGTCAACAAGGGAATACCATTTATTTCGTTACTCTCGCTTTTATAATGTGCAAAACAATCAAGTATTCGTTAATGCAATCTCTTTATTGGGATGAGTCCCCCCCGCCCCTCAAACGCCCTATTCGAACGGCTCACAAAACCACGTGTAAAAAAATTATCACGTATGGCATTTTAAAACATCAGCTAATGTTTCAAAATGGGCTATTACAAAAAACAAATTATATCCATATAAATGAAAGTCGAATACGCGCGTTAAAAAGCTGAAGATGCAATGTTTATTCGTCCCCAGCAACAGCCAGTAAACTTATCGGACAGAGTCAGGATTTCCCGCAAACAGCGATTACTTCGTCAACGCCCAAAAGTCCAGGATTCACAGAGTTCCCCCATTTTCAGCTCATACACCTTGAGACAGTAGTCTCATATACCTTGAGACAGTAGTCTCATACGCCTTGAGACAGTAGTCTCATACACCTTGAGACAGTAGTCTCATACACCTTGAGACAGTAGTCTCA
>NZ_JBQTGJ010000032.1:0-19596 GCF_052400685.1 Geofilum sp. OHC36d9 | reverse complement strand
GCTATTTGTTAACATGGCAATTCCTTTTTTTTTCATTTTACTTGACTTTTTACGTCAAGCTATTTCAGAATATGACATAATTTTGTGTCTGTTGCACGAAAATTCAAGTGCTTGAAAAAATGTTTTATTTTAAAGCTCCCGATGCCCGAAAAATGTGACTTTACTTGTGTAAATAATTGTTTTTAAGGTAATAATGAGGCCGGCGTTGAATCATAAGGGGAACCACCAGGCGTTTTGTTATATGGGTGTTGACCAGAAATTGAATGGGGTACATTAATTAAAACGTGAAGATGGAAATGAAGCGCCATTCGTTTCTGATGATTTTCAGGTTTTTGGGCTTTTTGAATTTAATGTTGGAACAAAGTAAATGGTATATGTATTGATAAATAGGATGTTGTAAATTCCGGTTGATGGTCATAACCAATGGCTCGCCTAAGCCATAAATTAACCACAAAATATTGAAGACAATTTTGCGTTGTATTATTAGCTTTTGAGAGTAAAATAGGCTTAATATGGGAATGTTCAATAAGTAAAGAATTATTTATGCTTGGTCTAAATATCCTGAATTAGAATTGGAAAATTAAGTAGTAGTAAAAAATTAATTTATTCTAAAATGAAAAATAAAGTAAAATTATTGTATCCCATTGTTGTTGTTTTATTTGTCTTTTCTGGTTGTGCTGTTCATTCTGGTTATATGAATAGTTCGGCATCGTTAAGTCAGGCAAATTTTAGTTATGTTAATACAAATATTTCGGGGACTGCAACAACATTAAAATTATTTGGTTTTGGTGGGTTAGGTAAACAGGCTATTGTTGCTGAAGCGAAAGAAAATATGCTAATGGATTATCGCCTTAAACCAAATCAAACCCTTGCAAACATTACTGTTAATTGGAAAACGGGATTCTATTTTTTTGCAATCACAAACTCATGTACTGTTACCGCTGATGTTGTTGAATTTGAGGTTAGGGGCGATGGCTCAAACGACAATTTTTCTGAATTAAGCAACGAAGAACAAACAGTCAACCCAACAATTAATACCAGCAAAGACGGTTTAAGTGTTGGTGATAATGTTATTTATAAAGATGGTTTCAGAAATATTAATGGTGTGATTGCCAAAATAGATGACGAATTCTATTATGTAAAATACAGAAACCGTAAAGGAATTCAAAAAATCATAAAGGCTAACGAAAGATCATGGATTAAAAAAGTTCAGTAAGTTGATTTAATTAGCGCCTGACCATAAAATAAGGAGTTTGAGCTTTTAAGCTCAAACTCCTTATTTATTTTCCCGTAGTTTTAAATTTTTAGTTACATCATGGGTGGCGGTGGTGTTCCGCCATTTTGACCTTCTCTGCCGCGAAAACCATCCGGGGGACCTTGTCTGTCGCCTTCAGGTCTGCCTGGGCGTTGTCCCTTGGTTTTAAGTTTGTAAGTGAAGGTTAACATCGCATATTGCGATAGTACATTGGTGTTGGTCGTTTCTACATAGGTTTCGGTAATGCTGCGACTTAAGCTCTTGTTTTGATTCAGAATATCATAGACCTTAAGACGTAGTTCTGCCCGGTTGTCTGCCATGAATTTGACGCCTAAACCAGCATCCCACAGAAAATAATTCTGGTCGTATTCATCACCCAACCCTTTGTAATATATTTGTTTAACGCTGTTGTTAAACACCATGCGTTTTAAGAATAGCCAGTTAAGATTAAATTGTGCAGTATGGTTGTAATAGTTATAGTCTTCGCTGTTGGCCGATGTGTTTTCGAGGATGTTATACCCGGCGTTGTACGATAGCGTAAAATCCAGATCAGTGCTGATGTTGGAACCGACCGATAAACCGGCATTAAAAGTGTAGGTGTCTGATTTTGTGTCTCGATAATTGTACATGCCGGGTTTACTTTGGTAATTAGCATTGGCACTCAAATTCATGTTGCTTTTTATTAGGTTAACCGGGAAGCCGTAAGCAACAGCTGTTTTTAAACTGTAATAGCCGTCCATATTGACCGATTTGTTGAATTGCGCACCTTTAGGGAGTGTTATATTACTGCCCACAATGCTGTCGCGGCCCACGATAACTGAGGAGGTTGCCACATAATCGGAGGTGGCAGTGACGCCGCCCATAACAAAAAATGTATGCGAGTTTTCGATGTTTACCTTGTTAAAATGAAACATCAGGTTGTGTGAGTACTGCTGCTTCAGATCCGGGTTACCCGAAGAGTAAACACGCGTGTTACTGTTGTCGACAACATCCTGCAATTGACTGATGGAAGGAGCGCTGGTGTTGGTGTGGTAAAACATGCGTAGGTTGGTGCTTCTGTCCTTTTTGAAACGAACCATAACCGAAGGAAGAATGCTGTTAAAGCTTTTCTTTGTGTCCACTGGTTGCGGATAGATCTGTTCACCGTCGAGTTCTGAATTCTGAGCATTTAGCGTACCTACTATATTGAAGTTTTGTGACGAATAGTTATAGCTTATGCCACCTCTTTGTTGCGTGTAATCAGATGTTGTATTATTGCTTAGTGATGCAACCGGGGTGAGTGGTTCTGTATCAAGGGCTAAATCGAACACGGATTTATCACCTTTGTTATAAGTCATTGACGGACTGTAATTAAGCATGATCATACTTCTGGGCGATATTGGCTCAGTGTAGATTAAATCGGTACTGACATTATAACTCTTATCATCATTGTCAGCAAACTGATTGGTCATTAAATCCCGGTCCTGCTCATTAATGTATTCGCTGAGTGAGTAGGAGGTCGACTGACTGTCGGTTTTCTTCGATGAGGTGCCGATACGCACTGATATGGTACGTCTGTTTTTCATGAATTTGTGACGAAACATGAGATTGCCGCTTACCGATAATCCGTTGTTTTCTGTGTCATAAAGGGAAGAGGAGAGGAGTGATTCCTGCAAATCATAAAAATCGGTGCCTTCTGTTAAAGAGTTGCGTGTGTTGTCTTGCCAACTCAGACGTGGTGTGAAAATAATGCTGTTGAGACTGTCAATCGAATAGATGAGTCGCATGCTAAAGCGGTGATTGTAATTATCACTTTCTGAGTCATATATTTCATTGTAAGTATGATTCTCGTCGTTGGTGGCGAAATATTCCCGATAGCTGTCGGATTGGTTGGTGTTTTTGGTGTCGTTATAAAAGTAGCTGGTGGTTATTTCAACTTTATTAAACAGGAGATCACTGTAATTTAAGCCAATGGATTTGGTGGTTGACAGGCCGTCCATGTTTTCGCCGGTAATGCCTTCGCCGAATCCGCCAGGTCCCCCACGCCGGCGATTTTGGCCGCTGAGTGAGCCGGTGATATCTTCCATTGAGAAATTTTGTTGGTTCACATTATTGAACAGTCCGACAAGCGACAAACGCCTATTTCCATTGAATTGGTTGATATTACCGCCGGCTTCGTAACGGTCATCACTGCCATATCCGGCATAAACACGACCAAATCGACCTATGGCTCTTCCTTTTTTTGTGGCTATATTTATGGTTCGCTCTTCATTACCATCGTAAAACCCGGTGAATTCAGCCTGGTCGCTCTGCTTGTCAAATACTTCTATTTTATCAACCATATCGGCCTGAATATTTTTTACTGCCATCATTGGGTCGTTGCCGAAAAATTCTTTGCCGTCTACAAGTACTTTTTTTACTTCTTCACCGCCCGCTTTAATGGTTGAGCCATCAACGGTGATGCCAGGCATCTTTTTTAGCAAGTCTTCGGTCGATGCATCGGCGTTTACTTTAAAGGCGTCGGCATTATAAATCGTTGTGTCTCCGCGTAAATCCTGACGTATCATCATTGCATTAACGTTGACTTGATCCAGCTTTTGATTTTTTGAGGCTAATTTGATGATGCCCATGTCTATATGACTGTCTGTGACTGTTATTTGTGCGGTGTAATCGTTGTAGCCCAAAAACGATACGGTTATTTCATAGTCTCCGGGGGTGGTTTGTATGAGCATAAAATGACCTGATTCATCTGCGCTTTGTCCTTTTTTTAACTCTGAGGCTGTCGCTCTGAGCATGATGGTAGCTCCTGCCAGCGGTTGTTCATTTTGTGCGTCAACTATTTGTCCTTTTACCCAATATGATTGTGCAAATGCAGAGGTCATCGTGAAAAGAAGCGATATGACTATTGCTGATCTGCACAATAGTGTTGTCAGAATTTCACTGTTTTTTTTCATGGCTCAAAATCGTTATTTGATTGTTTTAGGATGTGAATATATTCTCTTCTGAATAATCTTTAAAAAGAAATCGGGGAATGGGTCAGAATAATCTATCAATCATTGAATATTACCGATTGGAAGATCTATTGCACCATGTTTTGCAGGAATATAACCCGATATAACTTTTGACCATGTGAAATTGTATTGGTTGAGATAAGGTTAAAACCTCCTTTGATGGAGGGCTCTCAAGTTGTACAATTGTCGTAGTGGACTAATGATATCCGGGATGCTGTGCTACTGGAAGATGGTTGAAAGATTAATTACCTATTGCGATAGCGGAAGTCAAAAAAGAAAACATCATGTTATACTTTAGTCCTGATGAAAGGATATTAAAAGTAGAATTTTATAATCATTCTTTCGTCAGTTTAAAAAGTAGAAAGTGAGGTGTTTAACAACGAAAAGCAGTTGTCCGATCACGTGAAGTGAGGTGTTGATATTTCGCCCTATAATGTCCGATTTTCAAATTGAAGCACAATTACTGAGTGTTTAATATTGAGTTGAAAGATCGTTTTGATTTCGAAGAATATGAGGTCGGCTTTTAGTTTTACTGTTGCAATGGAAACTAGTTTAATACAGATGTGTTAAGAATGTCTAATGATCATGATTTTATTTTAATTTTGATAAGTTGCAATTTCTTTTGTAATTGTGCTTATGTATTGTATGGTTTTGTCAGCGAATAGGTATTGTTAATTTTGATAAATTAATTAAATCATAACTTTAATGAAAAAGGTTGTAAGTCGTAAATCACGAACGAGAGTAGCGCCTTATTATTTGTTTGTATTAATATTGGCTACGTTATCTGTTTCTTGCATGCATCGAAACGAAAAAACTACTGAGAATAGCAGAACACGTGTCATTGTAACTTCGGACGGAGAAGTTGATGATGAATGTTCTATTGTACGGTTTTTACTTTATGCCAATGAATTGGATGTGGAAGGTATTATTACCTCAAGCTCTCAATATCATTCGCATGGACACAATTGGGCAGGTGACGATTGGCTGGACCCATATCTTGAAGCCTATTCAAAAGTTTATTCTAACCTTTTACTACACGACAAGAGTTATCCATCACCCGAATACTTGAAGTCCATAAGTTTTCTTGGTAATGTTGAGTCCGAAGGCGAAATGGATTCCATTACGCCTGGTTCTCAACATATTGTTAACGTTTTACTCGATGAGACAGATAATCAACCAATATGGATTCAGGCATGGGGAGGCACTAATACAATTGCCAGAGCTCTTAAAACCATTGAGCAAGAGCACCCTGAAAAGATGGCGTATGTGGCAAATAAACTCAGATTTTTTTTTATATGGGAACAAGACTCTACCTATCAGGCCTATATCCGTCCACATTGGGGCAAATATAATATTTTAACAATTATATGCGACCAGTTCTGGGCGCTCGCCTACCAGTGGAATAAAATTTTACCGGACGATAAACAGACTTACTTTAAGGCCGGTTGGATGAATTCTCATATCCTTGAAGGACATGGCGAACTTTGTTCTTTATACAAGGCTCATATGCCGGGAAGCCATGGTCTTTCAGGCGACACTGCTTTTGATGTTGGCGATTTTCGCTCCGAAGGTGATTCTCCTTCATTTATTTACGCCATTAATACCGGGTTACGCAGCATGGAATCACCTGACTTTGGCGGTTGGGGGGGCCGGTATATTAAAATAAGAGAAAATACCTGGATGGATCCTGTACCTGTTGCGGATTATGAATATCCCGAAGGACGATATTATACAAAAACGGCCTGGGGTAGAAGCTATATGCGCAATGGGTATCCCGAACATCAGAATTTGATGAATGCCTATTTTAAACCTCTGACACGTTGGGCAGATGTATTACAAAATGATTTTGCCGCAAGAGCCGACTGGTGTGTGAAATCATACGAAGAGGCAAATCATCCGCCTGTTGTGAAACTTAATCATCCGCTCAATTTGACATCCAGACCTGGTCAGGCCATTCAGTTAAGTGCCAAGGGAACTTACGACCCGGATAACGATGATTTGATTTATAATTGGTGGTTTTATCGTGAGCCAAGCGATTATAAAGGTGAAGTTGAAATTGAAAATAATAATTTAAGAGATGCAACACTTATTATTCCCAAAGCGATCGATTCAGAAATGAGACTACATGTCGTTTGTGAAGTGGCCGATAAAGGTATCCCCCAATTGACCAGATATAATAGGTTAATTATAGATGTTGTACCATGATAATAATTATAAAGTTGCTTATACTTCGAAGAAGCGCGGAATCATTGATTCTCCAACAGATGTTGGTGGCTGGCCGGAACTCATAAGTCTGACAGCGCCAACCGACTCTGACCATGATGGAATGCCCGATTTATGGAAAGCTAAGAATGTCCTTGATCCAAATAATGCAGATGACAGAAATGAAATTGGGAAGGATGGTTATACTATGCTTGAGATATACCTTCACAGTATTGAGTAGTGCCTGTCCATAAACTAAGGGGTTATTAAAAAACACCAGTGGCAAATAGTCATATTTCACTTTTGAGGCTTTCGAAACCTGAAATAAAAAATGTTGCCCATCAAATTATCTGATAATTTTTACGATAAATTAAGAATCAGGATTTTAAATGATTCAACAACAGTTTAAAGGTTTAGTTATGAAAAAATATTTATTAAGCGTAACAGTTATTTTGCTGTTTATTTCTTCTTCCTGGTCCCGGCAACTTGCATTTCCGGGTGCCGAAGGGTATGGAAAATATACAGTTGGAGGACGTGGCGGCAAAGTTTACGAAGTTACAAATCTCAATGACGACGGTCCGGGTAGCCTACGCAACGCAGTTGAAGCGTCAGGGCCGAGGACGGTCGTATTCCGAATTTCAGGCACTATCACTCTTAACAGCAACCTGGTTATTCGTAATCCCTATATTACTATCGCTGGCCAAACAGCACCCGGAGATGGCATTTGTCTTCGCAGATATCCATTGGTAATTGGTACCGATCAGGTGATCATCAGGTATCTGAGAGTAAGGCTGGGGAATGAGTCAGGAGACGATTCCGATGCCGTATCGAGCAGGTACAATAAAAATCTTATTGTTGATCATGTGTCTGCCAGCTGGAGTGTTGACGAAACGATGTCAATTTATCATAATGACAGTATAACTGTACAATGGTGTATTATTTCCGAAAGTATGTTTAACTCCAATCACGTAAAAGGCGCTCATGGCTTTGGCGGCATTTGGGGTTCAAATCATGGAACCTATCATCATAACCTTATTGCTAATCATGCGAGTCGAAATCCACGTATGGCTTCCGGATCCGGCTATACTGATTATCGAAATAACGTCATCTATAATTGGGGTTACAATAGTTGTTATGGCGGCGAAAATCAGCAAAAAGGAACTGATAAATTTAACTTTACAACCATAAATATGGTGGCTAATTATTACAAGCCGGGACCTGCAACTCAGCCAGGTAGTGTAACTGGCCGTATTGTTAGCCCGTCATCACGCAATGGGGCCGAAGATTATGGGAAATGGTACGTTGCTGAAAATGTAATTGAAGGAAATAAGGCTGTTAGTGAAGATAACTGGAATGGAGGCGTTCAACCTCATGGCGGGGATTCTTTCATTTCGGTGGTGAAAATGGACGAAGCATGGCCAGCCATGCCTATCAATCAGCAGACAGCAGAGGATGCTTATCAGTCGGTGCTTGATAATGCAGGTGCTACTTTGCCAAAACGCGACCCGGTAGATACCCGTGTTGTTGCAGATGTGCGCAGCGGTAAAGCTACATATGAGGGTATTACATACCGACAAAAAAAATCAGTCGCAGGGAATTTAAAAAGTGGCATCATTGACTCACAAGCTGATGTTGGTGGTTGGCCTGAGTTAAATAGTATACCAGCTCCAGTCGATACAGATCATGATGGCATGCCCGATGAATGGGAACGAAAGCATAATCTGAATTCCAATGATCCTAATGATGGTAATAAAGTTGGAAAAGATGGTTATACCATGTTGGAAAACTACCTGAATGGTTTAAAATAAGAACTTGTTCAATACAAAAAACGAGGTTGTAGCTTAGCATCTTAGTTGAATTAGAGACATCGGTATGCCGACGGTCTCCGCATAAAGGCAGGAATAAATTGTTATTCCTGCCTTTATATAACTAAATTATCGCCTGTCTATTGAGCCTGAACGCTCAAATTTAAGGCTTGTGCAGCTTGGTAAATGTGAGTTTACTGGTGTCAATGACCACCTTGAGGACAAGCGTAGCGAAGACGTTGAACTTTTCTTGCAAGCATTAATTTAATGTTCACGTTAATTTAAAGTTCTCTTTTGTTGGGCGATTCGTCCATGAAAAGGTACGAGTCTTTATAACCTCCGAAATCGAGCACTATTTTTTCGAAAACAATGCCTGGATCCAGTGGCGTGAGCGTAAGGACTTGCATTGCGTTCGATGTTTCCGGGACATCCAGAATTACTGTTTTTTCTATTATCCGGCGTGCTACGGTCGGATAAAATACGGTATAAATATTTTCGGGTTTTTCGTTTAGGTCTGAGTTGAAATTGACAATTTGGTCATCGCCCTTTTCAAAACCTATTTTATATCTGTGACCGGTTATATTTTTAAAGGCCAGTGTTGATTTTACAATCACATGAACGGTGACTGAGTTCACATCGGCCGGTAATTGCATTTTATAGGCGAGAGCAGCGCCTTCCACCGACTTGGAATAAGGCATTAAAGCCATGCCACTTAAAGTACGTCCGGCATAAGGTATGACTGTCCATTTAGCCTCGGCGGCATCTTTTAACGCAAAATAGTGTTCCGCTTCGATGGATATATACCCGTTGTTTGGCGAAAAAACATACTTACCAATCGCATTTTCTGGGTTTTTAATTCGATACACTTCGGGTTGTTTGTCCGCAGGGAAATCGTCATTCCATGAGGTGTAACCTATTTTTTTCTGGGTCATCATGTTTTTCCATTTCCCGTTGGACATCACGTTGTTGTAATCGTAACTTAATGCGGAATCTCTTTTAAATGCCTTTTCAACTTTGTCAGCCCAATCATTGGCTTTGGGATTGTTTTCAGCATAGAGTTTATGGTTCATTGCCTGAGCGTAGTACATCTCGTATAGATTGGCCATCGCCTGAACAGGATAAAGAATTAATTGTTTGTAGGCATTATGATAGTCCGAATCGAGGCTTAAATATTGTCGCATGGCTTCTGCTTCCAATTTGATGTATTCATCAGAAACTTTTTTCCATTCTCCGGTTTCCAGATTGTAGGTGTTGCGGTCGAGCATTTCGGGAGTAACACGTCCATTATATTTACTGTACAGATTCAGGATACGCATGGCTTCATCTGCCTGTTCTTCGCCAAATTGTTGAGCGCAAAATGAACGTGGGTGTTCCAACAACGTTTTAGCATTGTAACGCGTTGGATCCCATGCCATATTCAGGAATAGGGTAATTGGATATTCCATGGGTTTGATATCGCCTACATTGAGAATCCAGAGTTTGTCAACCCCATAATCGTAGGTCAGCTGCAATTGTTCCCACATGTGCTGAATAGGAGTAACATTGAGCCATTTGGTATTGCGGGGCGCGCCCACATAATCAACGTGGTAGTACATTCCCCATCCCCCAGGATGATTGCGGTCCTTTTCGTTGGGTAATCGTCTTACATTTCCCCAGTTGTCATCCGCCAGAAGCATAATTACATCATCGGGTACGCGCATGCCCTGATCGTAGTAATCCAGTACTTCTTTGTATAAAGCCCATATTTGTGGCCTTTCTTTTGCCGGATGACCAGTGACATCCTTAATAATTTTTCTTTGGTTTTTAATCACCTCCTCCAGAAGTTTTACATCGGTATCATTCGACATCGCTTCGTCACCATCTCCGCGCATTCCAATGGTAATGATGTCCTCTGTATCTTTTACTCGTTCAATGCCTTCCCTGAAGAATTTATCTATTACTTTTTTATTGGTAGCGTAATTCCAGGCACCATATTGTTCGCGGTTGCTGCTCCATTCCTGATGGTTTCGAGCCATGGGCTCATGATGTGAGGTGCCAATTATTACGCCCATTTCATCAGCTGTCTTGCTGTTTAATGGGTCATCAGCATAGAACGCCCAGTTCCACATGGCCGGCCATAGATAGTTTCCTTTAAGTCTGAGAATCAGTTCGAATACTCGGGCATAAAAGCGATGATCCCCATAATTGGTCCCGTATCTTTGTTTCACCCATCCTGTTAGTGCAGGTGCTTCATCGTTAATGAAAATGCCACGATATTTCACTGCCGGCTCGCCTTGGGTATAGGTCCCCGGGATTATAAACAGATTTTCTTTTTTCTGAATTGGGACATCGGCCCACCAGTACCATGGGGAAACACCCATTTGTTCCGACAGATCGTATATCCCGTATATGGTGCCGCGTTTATCGCTCCCGGCTATAATTACGGCATTCGCGATGCCAGGGAAGGGAGCCTGAACCGTTTTAATAATGAATTTTTCCCATTTCCCGTCTAATTCATCTGCATTGATGATATTGCGTGACACTAAATCGTCAATGAGTTGGCTCTGCCCTAATGTGCCGACAATAATAGCGTTATTTGCTCCCCCTAATTTGTCATAATTAAGAGCAGGTTCAACCCCCGATACTTTTAAAATGTCTTGCTGTAAATCTTTTAGTGCTTTAATTACGCCGGGAAAATCTTTTGAATCAATTAACAACTGGGCGGCTTTGTTTTTAGTCGTGATGGGAAAATAGCCGTTGTCATTATTTTCTGATACATATTTGGTTTTACCAATATTATCTGCCATAGCAGTGGTAATGCCAAATGTTGTAAGGATGATGATAAGGAATAGTTTTGTTTTCATTCGTATGATATTTTTTTTGAACTAGTTTGGTTTGTATAAGTAAATTTCTACTATCAGGTTTGTTTTTAGCCCTGAGTAGCCAAAATGGTCTGTAGAATATTTTGCGCTGTCTGCAAATTGGTTATTTCAATATCCGTAAATTTTGGTTTTATGGAAGTAAAGTTATCATTTCCAATTATGTTTTTTGTTGATGTAGCGGATTTTCGGAATTATTTCCCAATAAACGGGGATATTGGTTTTGATACATTATGATGACTTTTTATCCTTTCAAAAGTAGAAATATCAGCTTGTGTGTTTTTGTGTTTACAGGTATTTTATTTTTGATATGGGATATGATTTTTTGAGTTGACTAATGTTTTTTCAAGGCGAAGTAGAGTTTATTCATGTGTTTATAATTTAATTTTTAAGGCCACCTGGAACTCTCCGGAATTAATCATCCTCTTGTGTGTGAAATAATTACCATGGCTCGTTTCATATAATCAGGCGATCGATCCAAAAATTTCAAGAATTTGGTTGACGAAGATTGAATTGTGAGAGGTTGCAATAGCAAGTGATTATTTGAGAGCGATAGTGACCAAAAAAAGAAAGGCGCTTCTTGCTGTCACTATTTGGTTTGGCAACATATTATTACTTATAAAGAAATATGCATATTAATATATTCATATTTCTTTATTTTTATATATTTGTGGAAATTTTTCTTTAATTGTTTTGTGTCACTCAACTAATAACCACAGATTAACTAATAAAAGAGACTCGAAGTAGGCATTAATTCTGTTTCTATGGCGACCTGCGTGGTTGAGTAGGATGGGGTTATGCCGATTTCAAAAGTCTGGCTAAAACCATTTTTCACGTATGAAGTATTTGATTGTTGGCGGTGTAGCAGGAGGAGCTACCACCGCTGCCCGATTGAGGCGTCTGGACGAGAAGTCCGAAATTATTATGTTCGAGCGGGGTGAGTACATCTCGTATGCCAATTGTGGACTTCCATATTATATTGGTGGGACCATTACCGAACGTGATAATCTGTTTGTGCAAACGCCTGAGACTTTTGGCCGGCGTTTTAATATGGAAGTGAGAAATCTTTCCGAAGTAACAGTTATTAATCGCGAGGCCAAAACGGTTGAGGTGAAAAACCTGCGCACCGGAGAGGTATATACTGAAAATTATGACAAGCTGGTTCTTTCCCCTGGGGCGGAGCCGGTTAAACCACCTTTACCGGGTATTAATCAGGAAGGTATTTTTACGTTGCGTAATGTGCCTGATACCGATAAGATTAAGACGTATATAGAAGAGCATAAACCACGTCATGCTGTTGTTGTAGGGGCCGGATTTATTGGTCTTGAAATGGCTGAGAATTTGCATGCAGCTGGTTTGAAAGTCACCATTGTTGAGATGGCCGGGCAGGTGATGACGCCACTTGATTATTCGATGGCTGCACTGGTACATCAGCATCTTAAAACAAAGCATGTTGAGTTTTATCTGAATACGGCGGTATCGTCTTTTTCGAAACAGGAAAATGGATTGCGTGTGACACTTAATACTACGCGAACCATTGATACCGATATGGTTGTTTTGTCAATTGGCGTCAAACCGGATAGTAAGCTGGCTCGGGCTGCCGGATTAGAAATTGGGCAAACCGGTGGTATCGTGGTCAATGAATATATGCAAACCAATGATGAGAATATATATGCCTTGGGTGATGCTATTGAGTTTACTAATCCTGTTACTAAAAGTAGGATGATTACCTATCTGGCCGGGCCCGCCAACAAGCAGGGACGTATTCTGGCCGATAATTTGGTTTGGGGCAATAAACGCACTTACAAAGGTTCAATTAATACAGCTATTGCTAAAGTTTTTGACCTTACCGTGGCTTCTACCGGTGTGTCGGGTAAGTTGCTGGGAAAGCTTAATATTCCTCATATCGATTCAATCACCCATGCCTCTTCGCATGCCGGGTATTATCCGGGGGCTTTGCCGATGTCCATAAAAATTTCTTTCTCGCCGAAAGATGGTCGTTTATTGGGCGCTCAGATTGTCGGATATAAGGGGGTTGATAAGCGGATTGATTTATTTTCAACCGCCATTCAGCATGGGGCCACTATTTATGACCTGGCTGATATAGAACATGCTTATGCGCCGCCGTTTGCTTCGGCCAAAGATCCGGTTAATATAGCCGGTATGGTAGCTGAGAATATTCTTGACGGTGTTACAAAAATGGTGTCGTGGCGTGAGGTGGCCAATGATTCGGCCGGCGACTATTTTTTACTCGATATACGGACTCGTGATGAGTTTGAACTTGGTTCCATTGACGGGGCAACCAATATTCCTCTGGATGAGCTGCGCGAACATCTGGGTGAGTTGCCTCATGATAAGAAGATTGTTCCCTTTTGTGGTGTTGGATTAAGGGCCCATGTGGCTGTACGGATTTTGATGCAGCAAGGTTTTAAAGAGGTGTATAACCTGTCGGGCGGGCTTAAAACTTACGAGACGGCCAGCCAGAAACAAAGTAATGAAGATATTTTTGCCAATGATTATATTGGTCACGACGATCGTATTTATCAGGGTAGTAAGGATAAAGCGCCAGTAGCTTTTGATGCGTCAGCCATTAAACAAGTCAACGCTTGCGGGTTGCAATGCCCCGGTCCGGTGTTGAAGCTTAAGCAGTCAATGGACTCACTTTCTGAAGGTGAAACGCTTCGTATTACAGCTTCCGATGCCGGATTTTATAAAGATGTACAGGCATGGGCTAACGTTACGGGTAACCAGGTCCTGGAGGTAACTCAAAATAATGGTGAAATTGCGGCGGTAATTAAAAAGGGGAAACCCAAAGTTATGACGGCTAATAATTCACAGAGTACCGACAGGAATAACGCCACTTTGGTTTGTTTTAGTGATGACCTTGATAAGGCAATTGCGACTTTTGTTATTGCCAATGGTTCTGTTGCTTCCGGCAAGAAAGTGACGATATTTTTTACTTTTTGGGGATTAAATGTCATTAAGAAGGCTGAAAAACCAAAGGGCAAAAAAGATTTTCTTGGTAGGATGTTTGGTATGATGATGCCCAAATCGAGCCATAAACTAAAACTTTCGAAGATGAACATGGCCGGCATGGGCAGTAAAATGATGCGTATGGTGATGAAGAATAAGCAGGTTGATACACTTGAGAGCATGATTCAGTCTGCTTTGGATAATGGCGTTGAGTTTGTAGCCTGTCAGATGTCGATGGATGTAATGGGCATTAAAGCCGATGAATTGATGGACGGCGTTGAGGTGGGTGGTGTCGCTACCTACCTGGAACGTACTGAGACAGCAGGTCTTAACTTGTTTGTTTAAATTTATAGTTGTCTGTCTATAAGTCAGACCTTTTATAACTAGTAGTGCAACGGGGAAAATGTCGGTTTACGATGTTTTTCCCGTTTTTGATTTGTAGGTGACAGCAACCGTTTTATTATTGGGTTTGAGGTAGTTCTCACTTATCTGTTTAGCATGATTTTAATGATCTCTTTATCTGTTTCGCGCATTCCAATGCTGCCTAGCCTTCCGATATTTTTTATGGTGTTTTCAACCCCCTTTTGAATGATTCCGTCGCCGCCATAAAATTGTTGCCCGTTTTGATACATGTAAAAGCCTAAAATGCCAGCGTCCACAGCCGATGCAATTTTAGCTGCACACGAGGGTTTTGCGCCGTCACATATAATTCCTGAAATAATGGCAAGTGCATTAACAATTGTATGTGCTATTTCTTCAAATCTTCCATCATGTAACCATGTGATGCCAGCACCGGCGCCCACACCCGCTGATACAGCTCCGCAATAGGCTGATAGTTTTCCGATACCTGTTTTTTGGTGAATGGTAACCAAATTCGATACCACTAATGCTCTGTATAAGGTTTCAGAACTCGCTTTTAACGCCCGGGCATATTCAATGACGGGAACCGAGGCGGTTAGTCCCTGATTGCCACTGCCTGATACAATAACAACGGGTAGTTCACAGCCGCTCATTCTTGCATCGGAGCCGGCTGCAGCCATTGCTTTGGCACGAATTTTTATGTCATCACAGTCGTATGTCTTTAGCAGAACTGACCCGATGTTTGCCCCCCAGTCGTTTTTTAATCCTTCTACAGCAATGGCCATATTGTAATCTATTTGTCGCTGTAAAATATCTTTTATTTCCGCTATTTTAACCGACCCGGCAAAGTCGACTATGTCCTTGACATTGAGCAACGCACGATCCGCATTCTGCAACACATTAACTTCTTCGTCGCAGGGTAAATTATTGCCAATTATTTTGCCATTTTTTACGATGCGAACAATGTTTGTATGGAAGTGTGAGATTTGCACCGATGCATCTGAATTGCCTTTATAGACTGTTACTACAATGTTGAATATTAAATCACTTTTTGAGGGTTTAACTATTACTTTTTTAGATTTCAGATAATCGGTGATGTCTTTTTTGCCCGTATCATCCACCGACGAAATAACTTCCAGTATCTTGTCGGCATTTCCAACAAGTGCGCCTGCTACAGCTGCCGCTTCAATGCCTTTTAAATGTCCTGTATTGGGAACAATAGCACTCTTTACATTTTTTAGGATGTTATCGCTGGCTTCAATTTCGATACGATCGGGCAATTCTCCCAGTGTTTTTCTTGCCATGGCCGCAGCATAGGCTATTGCAATGGGTTCGGTGCAACCCATCGCGGGAATTAATTCTTCCTGTAAAATAGTCAGATAGGCTGTATATTTTAGATCTCTATTGTCCATTGTTTTGTTACGTTTATCGGTTTAAAACAGATCTTAGGCTGCCATAATGTATAGGCCGTTATAAGGTTATATGTCATTTTACAGCAGTTGATCCGATTGTATTGGTTAAAAGTCCATCTTCATTAATAAATAGTATCAGCAAGAAAACTTCAGCGCTTGATAAGAAATGTTCAAATTCAAGATTTTGAAGTCTGAAAAATGTGAGTTTACTCCCCTTGCTGATCCTTTTGAGGACAAGCATAACGCAAATGTTGGATTTTTTTTGCAAGCAATAAATACCAAATGCAATGTTCTAATTTATATAATTTTGTGTTGTAGTTGAGCCTTTATTTGTCATTTTATATTTGGATATTTTTTTTTATGAAGCGCAGCCTGAAAACTTGCGTGGCAAATAAGATAACGTCATTTTAAACCTTATGAAGTTTGAAATATTTGAATTTATTGATGCAAATAACCATTTTGCAAGTGATCGTAACGAAAAAGAGATGGTTTTTTTTTTGCTGAAACTACATAAAAAAGCCCACTAACCATTGAATCTATTTTGGTTGGTGGGCTGCTTTTCAAAATAAAACTAAAGCTAGATTTTAATTTTATTACTTATTTGAGATATGTTTAATTTCGTTCTTTCCCAAAATTTATATGACCGGCAAGAAAATTTCGCTGATGTAAATGATTGTTTCGAGAGCAAGTGCTACATAGGCGTTGACTTTATAGACAAACATTATTTAAAATGATAACGTCGAACGTAATAGGTTTTGTTGTTGTAATTCATGGCTTTTATAAGGCCTAAAGTCACGAGTGACTGAACCACCGAAAAATCGGATTTATCCTTGCTAAGGAGTTCCGTCATCGTGTCCTGCCGCATGGGATGAACAGCTGTTATGTTTAAAATATCCTCAAAGGCATTGCCGGTATACCCGGTGTTTGTGCCTTCAAAGCCTGCGAGTAATTCCACTGATATACCTGCCGCGTGATATATTTGCCAGGCTACAGCTAATTGTTCTGCAGTTACCGCTTGCACTTTGGCTTCGGCCGGCGGACGGATGGGGATGGATAGAAAAGCTGTTTCGGGGTTTAAGCTGGCAATATATGATGCATTTTCCTGCCATAATTTGGTGCTATCGTTTAGTCCTTTGACCAACATTGTTTCGGTATGCAACTTTCCTTTAAATGTTGTTGAAAAGTCGGTTATTGCGGTTAGTATATCAGATAAGGACATGGCTGATGGGGGGCGGTTTATTTGTCGCCAAACTTCTTCATTAACCGAGTCGATTTTTAGTGATACCCAGTCGGCTTCCATCAGATTATCGCGCACTACAGGATTGGGTAATATAGAGGCATTGGTGATCACAGCAACCGGAATACCCAATTGTTTCAGCATTTTTATCTCTGTGCCTAAATTTTTGTCCAGCGTAGGTTCTCCATTGGCCACAAAGGTTAAATAATCGGGCTGATGCGCGCTGTCTAGTTTTTTTAAATGATCTTCAACATTCTCTAAAAGAACCTCGGGTTCATAAAAAACGCGCCGTTGTGTTGTTTGATTGTGTGTTTCACCTATTTGACAATAAACACACCCGTAGGAACATATTTTGTGCGATACGATGTTATTTATACCCAGGCTTAAGCCTAATCGACGTGAGGGTACCGGACCGAATGCAATCATATTTATGAAAATAATGAAGTTAGCACTGACTCTTCTTTTTTCTATCTCCTTTTTTATAATTGACAAGTTGCTTTGTCAGTGATAATTTTAAATAATATTTGCAAGAACACTCAAGTGCTGATAAAAAACGCATAACCTCAAGTCTTGCCGGGTGTGAAAAATGTGAGTTAAATGTTGAAAATGGTTATTTCGAAAGCGCGTCACAAAACAAATAGCGCTTTTTGGCTGTCATTAATAGTAAAAAAAAAGAGACAATCTGAAAATTAACAAACCATATTTAAACCAACATAATTGTTGTAACCATTGATGATTGTCTCTCTTTTGCTATCCGACAGAAAAGAACTATTTGTCGTTCTCCAGTTCTTTAAGTCTTTGCTCGATGTCTTTTTGTGTTTGACGAAGCGCTTCAACCTGCGATTGTAGATATTTCTTTTCATCGGTTCTGCTTAATCCGGAAAATCCGGCGAACGATGCGTCTGCTGATGAGTTGAATCGGTTACGACCCCGTCCGGCGCCAAAGCCATTCCGCATTCCACGGCCCATTCCACTTCCATAGCCGCCGTTGTTAAATCCTCCGCTTTGTCGGCCTCCACCGCCAAAACCTTTTGTGAATCCTGGTGAATCATATCCAGAACAAAAACCTAATCCTCTTCCGGTAACGGGACCTTGTCCCATTGGTCCGGTGCGGTCTCCTGATGGCATAATATTTAGTTTATAGTATTAATTATTACTGCGACAAAGATAATAAATTAAATGAACTAATGTTCATTTCATTTTTTTTTGTTGCAGTTAGAATGTCGAATTGTTGCTGCGGATATTTGAGGTTGATATTGTAATGATCACATATTTAGTTTGTAATGTTGATTTATTTTGTTGCTTTATCTGTTTTTGTAAGGTTGGTGGTTTCCGTTAAATATTTTCAGTTTGGTTACTGTCTGTTTTTTGGAGTGCGGCTATGAAGTTCAAGTTTATGACCTGCGTAGTCTAAAAATGGCGTTTCCGATCTTGCATTTGGCAGACATTAAACAGTTCGGTTATTTTTATTTATTATTAGTCCAAATAATTTTTAAATGAACAAAAGTTCATTTAATTTTACCGGAAATTTGTTAGATGATACAGCATATAGGTTTAACGGTAGCTAACGTTTCTGAGTTAAAGGATTTTTATGAAAGAGTCCTTTTACTCATACCTCAATATCAATTTAAGGTTGATAAATCTGTTGCCTTCAATATTTTTGGTGTTGAAAAAGAAATCGATGTTTTTATGATGTCATACCAAGGGATGTCGTTTGAGATTTTTATTGATTATGGTATTTGCTCCTCCTCCTTTGCGCATGTTTGCCTGGCCTATAAGGGGTCTGAACTATTGTTTAGCCGGGCTCAATCATTAGGCTATAGATCTGTAAAAAAAACGAGCCGAAACGGCTATACCTATTTCATCTGGGATAAAAGCGGTAATATTTTTGAAATAAAAGAATTAATAGTGCTATGAGAAATGGGATGAGAAATGGGAGAGGATCGCAGTCATTTGGCCGCGGAAATTTCAAAAGTCAGTCATCGGTTTGTATTTGCCCTCGGTGTGGGTATCAGATTCCTCATAAACAGGGAGTCCCTTGTAAATTAGAACTTTGTCCGCATTGCAAAATACCTTTGATGCGTCAATCGGGTGGTGGTGCAGTGGTAGCTGATAAAGCAGTTACTGTCACTAAGAGTCATCCTGCAAAGGAGGATTTTCCGGTGGTAGATGCAGAGGTTTGTATCGGTTGTGGTACATGTATTAAGGCGTGTCCCATGAAGGCCATCAGTTTTAAAGATTCTGTTGCATGGATTAATGCCGAAATGTGTCGCAATTGCAGAAAATGCGTTAGTGTTTGCCCTGTTGATGCCATTCATTAGCTCAAATTGCTGATTTTATGGACAGGCACAAACAGAGTTTGTCTATATAATTCAACCAAAAAGGCATTTTTTTGCTGACACCAATTAAAGTCTGTCCATTAACTAACAATAGTCCGTTAAACTATTGTATAAATATTTGAAAATCAGTAAAATAAGTTGATTTTTTCTTGGTTAAACCCTTGA
>NZ_JBQTGJ010000031.1:0-19791 GCF_052400685.1 Geofilum sp. OHC36d9 | reverse complement strand
TTACCAGAGATTATAGAGGATAACAAGGTTAATTAGAAGGAGTAGTTGTAATGAAGTAAAACCACACGAGGGGACTCTTGCGGCATTGGTGTCGTACAATCGTTTAGAGAGAAACGTCGTGCTGGTACCGGTCAACAATTCGCCGTTTCCCTCGCAAGGAACCGACCGTTCTGTTATTGTAAAAAGATTGAACGAGATTTATGGCCCAGCCGTTGTCAACTGGAATGTTAGCATTGACACGGCCATTGAAGTGTTGAATATTAACGAAGCCGATTTTATAGTCGAAGGCACCGCGTTGCTCAGCAAATACACCAGTGATATGAATCGCGTTATCCGGACCTACAAACGTGATCGCGTCAACGACGACAACACGCTTTACTTATTTTTCATGACCTTAAGCAATCTGGGTAGCAGCCGTAAAGGTTTTATGCCTTTGGCAGGCAACTACGGATTTATTTTTAACTTTGAGGCACAGGATTTGGAATTGCTGGCGCACGAACTGGCCCATGGCGCATTTAACCTGCGCCATACTTTTAGCGATAAATCCGTGTACTATTTTCCAGTAAACCAAACGGCTAACCTAATGGACTATGCCGGTGGTGTTGAGCTGTGGAAGTATCAATGGGACTTGATTCATAACCCGGAGAATGTGCTGTTTAGTTTTGCGCAGGATGAGAGCGAGGGGGCTTATAAATATTGGATTGCTGATGACTACATACAAAACAAAAAAGTTGAAATAGCTTATTGGAAATGGCAAAATGATGGTGCGCCTGAATTAACAATGGAAGAGGTTGGGGAAAAGTATTTCTCTATTTCTATGAATGATTATCAAAAGAAATTATTTCATGGTATTGCAACTGATATTGCTAATTTAAAGAGTAGGGATAAAGAATCTGCTGAAATGTTTAAGGTGTTAGTTGAAGAGGGAAATATTGATGAAGAAATATTAACTACACTTATAAAAGAAAGACATGAGTTAGCTGAATATTATAGAACTGTCGTACCATTATTAGCTACTGGAGATATTCTTATGAAATATTGTGTAGTGTTAAGTGTTTTCTCTGGCCCTAGTTCTTTGCCTTCAATGGGTAAGGTTGGAACTTATGTGGCAGAACTAACAGGAGCAAAAGCCACAAATCTAGCTTCGAAAATATCTGTTACTTTTGCTGAATTACAACCTGGTCAATGGTTGATGCGAACAGGAAAACGTTTTATGCAAGGGGCAATAATAGATGTATCTATTCAGGCGGCTGTAAATATGGTTATTGCAGATGACTTCGAAACTGCAATTGGGGAAATTGACTTTGCAGATGTAGCAATAACGGGAGCAATAAATGTAGTAACGGGAGGAAGTGCCTCGCTAAGAAAATTATTTGGAACAGGAACAAGGATAGCAGTTATTAAAGGGACTACTGTAATTACTTTAGAACTTACAGCTGCCTCGATTGATTGGAAACCATTTAATGGTTCAGAACAATATGTATCTTTATTTAGTGGAGATAAAGATACCCAGAAATTTTTCTGTGACTTTGTGTTAGGGATATCAGGTAATGTTTTGCCTGATGAAATGTTAGATGTATTTAAAAAATGGTCAAAGGCTGATTTTGATGTTCGGTGGTATTCAACGTTAACTACTGCAGAGAGAAGTAAAGTGCGTAAGATTTATGATATTGTCCATTCATCAGCATTTAAAGGAGCTTTGGAAACAAATGGTGCATTCGTAAAAATATTTTTACAAAATGTTATTAATCAGAATGAAGTTGCGATAGAAACTATAGAGGTAAAAGAGTTCGAATATCTTCCAGAAGAATATATAATGCCAGTAGATAATACAAACGTTGTAATACCCGGAATAAATGGCTATTAGTGAAAAAGAACATAAAAGAAACACAAAGCAGTTCCTTGTTTACTCGTTAATATTTATTTGCATTATTGCAGTAGGTATTTACGTTAAGCAAAAAGGGGAAAGAGGCGATGAACAGCTTGATAAGCATGGCGCTTCAACCATAGGTTGGATTTATTATACACAAAATTCAACTCGAGGGTTGTGGGTTAAATATAATTTTAAAGTAGAAAATAAAACTGTCAAAGGAGTATTAAGGACGCATAAAAAGGGCATTAGCGTTGGTCAGAAATATGAAGTCGAATATATTCCTGCTAATCCCGAGATTAATAGAATCAACCTAAATAAAAAACTAAACGACAGTAAAATTAATGATTAAAAGCCTGCTTCTCTTTTACGTTTTGCAGTAAACCATCCAAGGTATAAAGAATACAATGTTTATCATTTTCTGGCAGTTCGCTGATTTGGTTTAAACGGCGTAGCATGTCGGGGTCTTTAAGAACATTTGTTTCGTTTGTTTCACCTAATAGGTAGCCAACTGTGGTATTAATCAGTTTGGCTATTTTTTTTGCCACTTCTACAGAAGGGGTCATTTCATCACGTTCGTATTTACCAACAACAGAATAAGAAGTATTTAAAAGCTTTGCCAGTTCTCTTTGTGAAAGTCTTGTTGCTTCCCTGCATTCTCTTAGTTTTTTACCAAACGTTGTCATTTTGAAATTTATTAAGGTATCAAAACCCCACCGCTGCCGCACGAGTCCCCTCGTGTGGTAAACTAAGCTAAGCCACTTTTAGCAAGTAAATTATATCAAACTAAATAGAATAAAACCACAGTAATGAGCCGTAATTATAAATTCCATAATCCAGAAGGCGTATACTTTGTAAGCTTTGCAGTTGTAGAGTGGCTCGGTGTATTTACCAGAAATGAGTATAAAGATATATTACCAGAGATTATAGAGGATAACAAGGTTAATTAGAAGGAGTAGTTGTAATGAAGTAAAACCACACGAGAGGACTCGTGCGGCATTGGTGTCGTACAATCGTTTAGAGAGAAACGTCGTGCTGGTACCGGTCAACAATTCGCCGTTTCCCTCGCAAGGAACCGACCGTTCTGTTATTGTAAAAAGATTGAACGAGATTTATGGCCCAGCCGTTGTCAACTGGAATGTTAGCATTGACACGGCCATTGAAGTGTTGAATATTAACGAAGCCGATTTTATAGTCGAAAGCACTGCGTTGCTCAGCAAATACACCAGTGATATGAATCGCGTTATCCGGACCTACAAACGTGATCGCGTCACCGACGACAACACGCTTTACTTATTTTTCATGACCTTAAGCAATCTGGGTAGCAGCCGTAAAGGTTTTATGCCTTTGGCAGGCAACTACGGATTTATTTTTAACTTTGAGGCACAGGATTTGGAATTGCTGGCGCACGAACTGGCCCATGGCGCATTTAACCTGCGCCATACTTTTAGCGATAAATCCGTGTACTATTTTCCAGTAAACCAAACGGCTAACCTAATGGACTATGCCGGTGGTGTTGAGCTGTGGAAATACCAATGGGACTTGATACATGATCCGGAAAGCATACTGTTTGCTTGGGGGCAAGATGAGGAGGAGGGGGCGATGATGGACTTTAACATGTCAGAAGAGATGATTCTTGATTTGTTAAAAAGTATTCGGAAAGCGAATGCTAATTCCAAAGATGAACTTGATTTGTCTTTTTTTCAGTTATCTAAAGGTTCGAAACTTGATGTTGAAATAGAATCTGTTACATTTGGGTATTTGGGGATTAGCACTAACTCTGGAGAGAAAGTGTTATCTAGTTCTGAGCTTTCATTTCACCCTTTGATGATAAATCCATCAGATTTTTCGAAAGTTAATTGTGAAGCCCCCAACGGGTTAGATGGTCAGTTTATGAAATTTACATTCAAATTGTATTCACCAACTTTACCACCACGAAACCCTGGGTATAATAAAACTGAATTTAATGCCATAGAGATTACGGTTAATAGTGAGTGGGAATACTATTTAGAGGCTTATTTGTTAAATCAAGTAATCCCAAAGCCAGGAGACCAATTTGTAAATATGGAAATAGTTCCTTCTGGTACCCATGGCAGACATGGAGGGTTATTTGGGTGTACAAGAACTAGCAAAACTAATTGTAGTAATTATGATAATAAGTATGAAAATCCAGGAATTCAAAGTGGTACCCAGTTTCATAGTGGCGTAGATGTCAGAGCGTCTGTAAATACTCCTTTGCGACCTGCTTTGGCTGGCATCGTATTTTCTGTAACAGAAACCTTTACTCCAGGGGTTTATGTTTCGGAATCTTTAGGTAATAAAATAATAATAAGGTCAACTCTTGATGATGGAAGGGATGTCTATATTATGTATTGTCATTTAAATGAAGTTAATGTGAATGTAGGCGATACAATTAAAGTTGGCCAGATTATTGGATTGACTGGAGACACTGGTAATGCAGGAGTAAGACCTGATGGTACTAGAGGCTGCTCTCTTGAGAGGCTTCATGTTCATATTGAGGCTTCAAGAGATGGAGTGTTTTTTGGAGGTACAGCGAGAATTGACCCATCAATGTTTATAACAACAAAATTTGATAGAAATGGTAACCAGATTAATGATAATTAGCGCCTTGTTCTTTAGTTTGCAAGGAATATCTCAAACAAAAAGAGACTCAATTGTATATGATACTATTTTTATTTCTGAGCTAAGTGTAAATGGTTTTTCCTTGGGAGATGATAGCAGGTCTGTTATAAAAGCTTTAGGCAAGCCAACATATTTTTATAAGGGTATCTCAGAAATAAGTGAAGAAGAATTTAGTATCTACAAATTCCATGGTGATAGTGTTTCATTATTATTTGACAGTGAAAATAAATTATACCGTATTGAATACTTTATGGCTAAGGGGAATGTTGTTGAAATTTGCAAGAAAAGGTTTTTAATTGGAGATGATGTTGGAAAATTAGAAGAATTTTTCCCAAATTCCTTTAACACTTATATGATGATGAAAGATAAAGGTGCGGTTGGTTTGTTTTTAAAAGGTAAATCAGATGATGGGTTTGTTATAGGGATTGACTTTAATATAGTTATTAAGAATAATCAAATATATAGTGTTAGTTCTGTAGAAGAGTTTTAGGGTTTATTTGTTTTTCTTTTCATTATTGGGTTTGCATTAGATGCTCTCCAATTTAGTCGCTTTAATCATCGAATCGATAGCAAACAGGATATGTTCCTGTTTATCTTCAGGGAACGAAAGAATGTCCTTGAAGCGGCGTAACATATCCGGGTTTTTGAACATGTCGGCATTTTCATTTTCTCCTAAAAGATAACCAACCGTTGTATCAAGCAGTGTAGCCAGTTTTTTTGCTGCATCAATGCTTGGCGTCATCTCATCACGTTCGTAGCGAGAGATAACACTTACCAAAGTCTTAAGCTGTTTGGCCAAATCGGTCTGTGAAAGTTTTTTCTTTCCTTAGCGTAGCCAGTTTTTTACCGAATGTATCCATGTTTATTAACCTTAAAAGACTTGTTTTTATCTTGTTTTACGCGTGAGTGTAAAAATACAACACCGCTGCCGCACGAGTCCCTTCGTGTGGTAAACTAAGCTAAGCCACTTTTAGCAAGTAAATTATATCAAACTAAATAGAATAAAACCACAGTAATGAGCCGTAATTATAAATTCCATAATCCAGAAGGCGTATACTTTGTAAGCTTTGCAGTTGTAGAGTGGCTCGATGTATTTACCAGAAATGAGTATAAAGATATATTACCAGAGATTATAGAGGATAACAAGGTTAATTAGAAGGAGTAGTTGTAATGAAGTAAAATCACACGAGAGGACTCGTGCGGCATTGGTGTCGTACAATCGTTTAGAGAGAAACGTCGTGCTGGTACCGGTCAACAATTCGCCGTTTCCCTCGCAAGGAACCGACCGTTCTGTTATTGTAAAAAGATTGAACGAGATTTATGGCCCAGCCGTTGTCAACTGGAATGTTAGCATTGACAAGGCCATTGAAGTGTTGAATATTAACGAAGCCGATTTTATTGTTGAAGGCACTGCGTTGCTCAGCAAATACACCAGTGATATGAATCGCGTTATCCGGACCTACAAACGTGATCGCGTCACCGACGACAACACGCTTTACTTATTTTTCATGACCTTAAGCAATCTGGGTAGCAGCCGTAAAGGTTTTATGCCTTTGGCAGGCAACTACGGATTTATTTTTAACTTTGAGGCACAGGATTTGGAATTGCTGGCGCACGAACTGGCCCATGGCGCATTTAACTTGCGCCATACTTTTAGCGATAAATCCGTGTACTATTTTCCAGTAAACCAAACGGCTAACCTGATGGACTATGCCGGTGGTACCGAGCTGTGGAAGTATCAATGGGACTTGATTCATAACCCGGAAAGTATACTGTTTGCTTGGGGGCAGGATGAGGAAGAGGGGGTTTTTAGGAGAAGCAGCAAATACTGGATTACGGTTAATGGGCAAAGGGCGATTCTGTTAAATCTGGATAAGATGAAGGAGATACAGGATACATGGGATACACTATCCAAGGACACAGAGATTTTATCAGGTAAAGGGTATGCCTCACCTCATAGAATCCGTATCGGTGTCATTGCAGGAGAAGGTGAGGACTCCTATACCATAAGTTCAGAGGAGGTAAGGGAAAATGGAAAGAGTAGTCCTATCTCTCAGGTGTTTTTTAGCATCGATAAAAAAAAGGAAATACAATTAAGCCCCCGAGACGAATATTTTGGGGAATTATATTACGCCAAATCGGTTGTCGGTTACGAAGGTGATATACTATTGAAAACTCACAGCATAGAGTTGGTTGAAGTGAAACCTAATATCGCATTTAAAAGCGGGGACGGCTATGATTATATATTGAAGATTGGTGGAGCTGATGGAGAGTTAACTAAATTGATAACTAGTTATGAGAGCATAGAACTACTTCCTGTTTTTTTAAAATCTTCTGAATACACGCAGGGAGTAAATGCTAATGATATTGAAGATCTATTCGAAAGGAACACTTATTGTAATTATCTAATCGACACGATTAAAGTAAACAATGAACTAACAGATGAAAGAGTTTTAATACCTATTGAAACTGATTGGACAAAGTATGATATCGAATCGGAAGGTTTAACATTTGAGGTTATTTCAAATAAATCAGGTAACAAAGCTACGATACAATCTAATACTTCTCCATTCGTTACTGTGATAAGGGATAATAAGAACGAAGATATGGGATACTATATTGAGGATTATTACACAACGGCGACAGTAGAGTTTGGTTCTAAGGTCATCGGGTTTGATGATATGAAAACAATTACTTTAGAAGACCAAAATCAATTTGATTATATGGTTCCGATTGTCCATTCTCGTAATGCCTCCGAAATCCGTTTGACTTTGGTTTCAAAGGATATTGGGAAACGGGGAGAGCACGACAAAGATGGGTACTATTATTATATAGACGGGAAGAAAGTCAAGATTGGGAACACCTTCACGATTACCCCTAAGTATGGTACAACAGTGGACATAATAGACGAAAACGGGATTAAGAAAGGAGCAATTGAGTTTAAAAAACATACCAGTGAGGTGTTGCGTCCTGTTCTTAATATAATATATTTAGGAGATGATTTGCCAGATGGAATGACCCAAAACAAAATCCTCAATAACCTAAACAGTTATTATGAGGTAATGGGCATTGAATGGATTCCGGGTAAAGTTGAAAAGGTGGCTGTGGAAAACTATTATAAACATGATAGATTTTACGAAGATAGGATATTTGGTGCAATGTCCAGTTCAATGAAGGCTAATGAATACTATATGATTGTGGTTGCCCCTGGGGATAATAAATTAGGAGATTTTGCCAAGGGTGTGCCGGCTTTTACTTACGAAATCGGCTCGAATGTGTTCTTCCATCGCTATGATTACTCGGAAAAAAGAGAAACGCTGCAAACCGTGCCGCATGAATTAGCCCATTGTAATGGACTTGATGAGTTTGCTTACGACTTTGGATTAACGACAATAGAAAAAACTAAACGGGAAACGCTTAATAGTTTTCCAGGGCAGTGGAATAACTCGAACGCTATGGGATATTTTGTTATAGGCAACAATCCCCCCAAAATGGATTTCTTTTCTACGCAGATTTCGACTATTAGGCAAACCGTTAAGGCGAGGATTAATAGCACCAATCAATGATTAGTATTGACTGTAAACTAATATAATGTATGAATATGAAAAGAGTCGTATTACTAACTTTGATTAGCATTTTCAATTTGACCTCGTTGTTTGCACAGCAAAGTCAAAAACGTTTTACTGTTATAAATAATCAGAAGGCTTCCTATATGGGTGTTGCTACTACCATTGAGCAAGCTATTGCTATGCTTGACAGCCTCAAGTCTCTTTGCAGAAACGATTATTCAATGGAGTTTTATGGTTCTAGCCGTAACCTTTCCAGTAAAGATACAATTCTTGAAATTCTTCGTATTGAAGAGAATGGAAATCGCTATAAACAGGGAGATTATTATATGCATTTGAGTAATTGCCTCCCTTTCGATACATATCGAGAGCTAATAGATTCCGTTATGTTGGGCTTCGATCAAGGGAGTTATAGAAACGGGCTGGTTCCATGGGAGTTAGCAAGTACTGCTGTCAATATACTTTATGCTCCGCTCATTAAAAACCAAGTGCCAAATGATAAGCTCGATGAATATTTCGAACTGTATCGGGATATTTCAATTCACCTTATTAAATTTGGAAGCAATAGTTATTTTTGTCATGAACCAGAATTTATCGCAAAGAGTATAAACGATGAGGTTTACAACACTGTGATTGATAGACTAAAGAATCATCCAAAATATCCTGAACGATACAAACAAGAATTTTTCGAAAAAGAAGCAGAAAAGTTTAATCCTCTACTATACGACAGCATCGGCATACCACAAAGAATAAAGAATTTGAAAGAGAGTGATTTACAGGTTCTGCGTGAGTGGGAGTGGTCGGAGGAGGACGAGACGTATTTGAGACGGAGAACTCACTTTCCACCAAAAATAAAGAATTTGAGTAAGGAGGATATGCAGCTCCTCCGAGAGTGGTCAGAGGAGTATGAAGCGTATTGGAGACGGTGGAACACCTTTTTGACAATAGACGCATTTGCTAAGGAAAAGGGAATGACACTTGAAGAGTACTTTTATGAAAGACAGATTGGTTATTATCAGGATCAATTTGGAATGGTTGGATACTATGAAATTCCATGCGTGTTTAGTTATGTTATGAAGACAAACGATCAACGCTTATTTGATCCATGCAGAGAGTTTTTGGAGAAACATCCCGACTACAAATCTTATCCGGATGGATGCCGGAAGTTCTTTGGACTGGAGTAATGATCCCCTCAGTTCATCATAGCGTGTTTTAATGTTCGTTTGGCTTGGTTTCGTTCGGCGTACGCCTCTGGCTACGTCGCAGTTGCCAAGGAATCTTGCCTGTTTAGCAATTTTGGCAAAGGATTGTTTGCATTGCGTTAAACAAGGCATCATGCCTGACTATTACAATTATCATATATTCGTATGCAAATAGTAAGAACGTATGTCAACCGGCTATAAAATCATCGAACCAACCGACTTGTATTATATTGCAAGTAATTGATTGGATTGATATTTTCACGTGTCGAGCTTTAGTTCTAGTAGCTTTCACCCACAAGCACAATCAGATAAAATAGAATGGCAATAGATAAAAAAAAGATAATATCTACTTTACAGAGCCTTGATAGGCTTCTTATTATCGCCAGATACAATCATATCTTTTTATATGATAGAATATTTTGGAAAAACCACATGATTGCTTATAGACTAATTTGGAATGTTAAAGTAATGAATCGGAATTCTGATTTGAGAATGTTGCCATTATTTATATGGGTGAAGTTAATTCCTGTGATAATAGCATTTTGGTATGCAATTTTCTTTATTTTATTAATTGGATTAAACTTAGAAGACACAGACAGAAATATGCTGTTTCTGATAAATTTTCCTCATACCTTGTTGATGTTCTGGCTTTATCATAAGCTATCAAATAAGATGATAAGAAAATATTATGAGAAGATAATGTGGAATATTAATGCCCTGAAAAGAATCACTTAGCTTACTTTTTGTAGGAGTTTGGAGTTATTCCTATGGTTAAGTGTTTATGTTGAGAATAGTATTTAACTAAATGCCTGTTTGGTTTTAAAGTTCTGAACTACATTGTCAATCAAGAAGAATAAGTTTTTCCGGGTCTCCGGGTCAAGTTGTTCTATATCTTCAATTCGTTTTAGCACTTCCTTATCATAAGTGGATAGTTTTCCTTCGCCAATTAGGTAATCCACTGAAACATTAAACACCTTGGCAAACTTTAAAAGTATTCCCCCCGCTACCGCACGATTGCATTGTGTGGTATAATAACTAATGTCAACTGACAATTCAATAAAAATAATTATTTTAGTTCAGCCAAGTTAATGTATCAGGGATGAGCCGAAATTATAAATTTAATAATCCTTTAGGCGTTTATTTTGTGAGCTTTGCAGTAGTTGATTGGCTAGACGTGTTTACAAGAAATGAATACAAAAATATTTTAATAGAGAGTTTGGAGTATTGCCAACAAGACAAGGGAATGGAAGTATTTGCTTATTGCATCATGACTAGTCATGTTCATTTGGTTTTCAGGTGTGTAAAGGGCTTTGAACCACAATTAGTCTTAGGTGATTTTAAACGATTTACAAGTAAAGCTATTGTTAAAGCAGTTATTGACAATCCCAAAGAGAGTCGAAAAGAGTGGCTGCTAGAACAGTTTTTAAAAGCAGGTTCAGAATCATCTAATGTAAAGAACTATCAATTTTGGAGGCACGACAACAAACCTGTTGAACTATGGAGCAGCCATGTAATTAATGAAAAAATAAACTACATTAATGCATTTAATTATTTTTTATAGGTGGCATTGAACTCGTAAAACTCGTTTCACAATAATCCTGTGGAGGAAGGATTGGTATTGCACCCCTATGAGTATCTATATAGCAGTGCAAAAGATTATATAGGAGAAAAGGGTGTGTTAGATAATGTTTTTGTAATTAAGTAGTACCACACGATGCAATTGCGCGGCAGCATGGGGTGAAATTCTTAAACCTGTCACTAAAGGGCTTAAAGCTGGAACAAAAGCAACTGTAAAAGGCTCACGAAAAATTTACAAACTTGTTAAAGGCTCAAAGGTTGTTGTTGGCGAATTTGCTGATGATGTGTTGAAGCCTACAAAATGGATTGATGGTTCTGTAGATGAGATAGTTGAAACTCTTGAAAATGTAGATTTTCTTACTAAAGAAGGAAACATAGTTGAAGGTTATGTTCAGGTTGTTAAAAAAGGTGATGAAATAGGCTTTAGGTTAGCACAATTTACGGAAGAACAAATTGCTAAATATGTTCAATTAGCAACAAAGCCTGGGAAAGAAGCAAAAGTAATGCTTGGAAAATATAAGGTGCCAAATACAAAATCTTATATTGAAAGAGCAGGTAAAACACATACTTATTTTGATCTTGGAGATAAATGGAATGATATAAAAAAACTTGTAAATGGGAGTGATGATGAAATGTGGCGAATTAACAAGCAATTTATAGACAATCAAAAAGCCTTAAATAAAGAGTTTTATTTCTCACATGAACCATGGAAAGCAGGAACAAAAGAATTTTTATCAAGAGAAGCGGAATATTTGATTGATTTAGGAGCTAAAGATTTTCAAAAAATAGGAGATGATTTATGGAAAGTGATTTGGTAAATGAAACCCCAACTCTCCCTATTGAGAGCGTTAATATTGTTGAAAACTATTTCAATGAAAATTTAGCAAAACAAAAACTAATTGACAAAGGAACTCATGCTGGTTACTGGTGGTTAACTTACATTGATAACGAAATAAAAATCCATTTTGATGGTGATATTGGCGGTGTGTTTAATGTTATCATTTATATTGAAGAACAAGAATACCCTTTATGGCAATATGATAGAAGAGTTTTAGATGCATCGAAAACAAATTCAAAAAATTTAACTTTTGTTTTGGGAGTGGTAAGTGAGTTTTTAAAAGATATGTAAGGATTATTTTAAATAGGTTTCTCTGTTTTTTGCATGCTGAATTAGTCCCCCAACTCCCGCAAGTTTGTAACTGGTGGCATATTACAAAGCAGCAATATTTTTAAGTTTACTTCTTTTAATAAAAGCATCAATAATATTTTTAATGGTGTTTTTGTCTTTGTCGTCGAGTTCTTCGAGGGCTTTAAATTGTTGTAGGAGTTCTGTGTCTTTTAGAGTAGCCTGAGCTTTTTCTTCAGTATTACCATAAACTAGATAATCGGCGGTTGTACCGAGTGCATTTGCAATATTTTTTAATGCTTCTGCAGGAGGCTGCGAGCCCCCCGCTGCCGCACGAATCCTTTCGTGTGGTTTTAATTAATTGCTTAGTTAAATTAGCTTTAAGTAGAATTGCCCCCGCTACCGCACGATTGCATCGTGTGGTATAATAACTAATGTCAACTGACAATTCAATAAAAATAATTATTTTAGTTCAGCCAAGTTAATGTATCAGGGATGAGCCGAAATTATAAATTTAATAATCCTTTAGGCGTTTATTTTGTGAGCTTTGCAGTAGTTGATTGGCTAGACGTGTTTACAAGAAATGAATACAAAAATATTTTAATAGAGAGTTTGGAGTATTGCCAACAAGACAAGGGAATGGAAGTATTTGCTTATTGCATCATGACTAGTCATGTTCATTTGGTTTTCAGGTGTGTAAAGGGCTTTGAACCACAATTAGTCTTAGGTGATTTTAAACGATTTACAAGTAAAGCTATTGTTAAAGCACTTATTGACAATCCCAAAGAGAGTCGAAAAGAGTGGCTGCTAGAATAGTTTTTAAAAGCAGGTTCAGAATCATCTAATGTAAAGAACTATCAATTTTGGAGGCACGACAACAAACCTGTTGAACTATGGAGCAGCCATGTAATTAATGAAAAAATAAACTACATTAATGCATTTAATTATTTTTTATAGGTGGCATTGAACTCGTAAAACTCGTTTCACAATAATCCTGTGGAGGAAGGATTGGTATTGCACCCCTATGAGTATCTATATAGCAGTGCAAAAGATTATATAGGAGAAAAGGGTGTGTTAGATAATGTTTTTGTAATTAAGTAGTATCACACGATACAATCGTACGGCAGCATGGGGGAGTCTTTCAAGAAAGGTATAAGTTCAATTATTTGACAATCAATTTAAAAATGGGAAAAAAAGATAAACAAGATGCTTGGTATGTCAATCTCATAATGGGTTTTGTTGTTTTAGTAGGAGCTTATTTTTTAAATCGTAGTTATGATGCAGTCATACTTCCAAGTGATAGAGATTTGCCATCTGGTAAAGGGGCGAAAGCATTTATATTAATTCTTAAAGAATTAAATCTACTTGGAGGAAAACCTTTGGTGTTTGGATCTATGATTTTTCTTGCCCTGCTATGTTTTTGGTGGGCATATCAGAAGTACCAAAAGGATAGAAAGTGAAATTAGTAAGTCGATTGTATTTTAAATGAGGGGTTTAGACTTCCATGTTGTCTCGAGCTTGCAATTCATGCTATTGTATATTTTTCATTTTCCAAAAGCCAATTTAGTTCTCACGTTTTGTAATAATCCGGCAAGAGCGTATAATATGTGCTTCTTATCTTCATCCGGAAGGCTCTGAATCTCCACTCCCCGTTTAATAATGGAATTATCCAGTTCGACGTTTGTTTTCTTGGTAAGATAGTCAAGATAGACGCCCAAAGCATCCGCAATTTTGGTTGCAATGTCGATGGAAGGTTTTATCTCATCACGCTCATATCTCCCGATGGTAACACCGCTGCCGCACGAGTCCCCTCGTGTGGTAAACTAAGTTAAGCCACTTTTAGCAAGTAAATTACATCAAACTAAATAGGATAAAATCACAGTAATTAGCCGTAATTATAAATTCCATAATCCAGAAGGCGTATACTTTGTAAGCTTTGCAGTTGTAGAGTGGCTCGATGTATTTACCAGAAATGAGTATAAAGATATATTACCAGAGATTATAGAGGATAACAAGGTTAATTAGAAGGAGTAGTTGTAATGAAGTAAAACCACACGAGGGGACTCGCGCGGCATTGGTGTCGTACAATCGTTTAGAGAGAAACGTCGTGCTGGTACCGGTCAACAATTCGCCGTTTCCCTCGCAAGGAACCGACCGTTCTGTTATTGTAAAAAGATTGAACGAGATTTATGGCCCAGCCGTTGTCAACTGGAATGTTAGCATTGACAAGGCCATTGAAGTGTTGAATATTAACGAAGCCGATTTTATAGTCGAAAGCACCGCCTTGCTCAGCAAATACACCAGTGATATGAATCGCGTTATCCGGATCTACAAACGTGATCGCGTCACCGACGACAACACGCTTTACTTATTTTTCATGACCTTAAGCAATCTGGGTAGCAGCCGTAAAGGTTTTATGCCTTTGGCAGGCAACTACGGATTTATTTTTAACTTTGAGGCACAGGATTTGGAATTGCTGGCGCACGAACTGGCCCATGGCGCATTTAACTTGCGCCATACTTTTAGCGATAAATCCGTGTACTATTTTCCAGTAAACCAAACGGCTAACCTAATGGACTATGCCGGTGGTGTTGAGCTGTGGAAATACCAATGGGATTTGATACATGATCCGGAAAGTATACTCTTTGCGTGGGGGCAGGATGAGAGTGAGGGGGCAGCATTTGGACAACCAGATACAAAATTTCTCTGCATAAATGATGAAAAAGCGTTAGCTGAACTATCAGAATTTCAAACTCTCTATTTGCCTGATGGAAAAAAAGCTGATTTAAATGGAAAATATGTTGCTTCAGGTTTCTACCTGTCCGACGACATTACCGAATCTGCCCAAGGAGCTATCTATTCATTGAGGATTAATGGATACGATAATGTGCAAATTTTCAACCAAGATTATGAGACAGCGGGTTTCGGATATAAAATTACTGATGAGACTGCAGTTCGTTCAATTTCAGCGGATGTTTTAAAAGCCGCTGATGATGCCATTGCATATAAAGTATTTATCAATAAGAAAAATGATAATACTGGTCAAATTTTAGTTAAGAAAGATGACGAACTGGTTAAAACTATTGATTTTACCGGTGATTGCAAATGCACCTATCCTCCAAGAGCTGACGAAATCTACTTTAAGACCAATTCCATCTCAAAAGCTTACATAGATTATTACCAAGAAAGATCCCTGAAAATTGATCAGGCAATTTATCAAGACGAAGAGTTGGTTAGTCAATTAGTTCAAGAGGTCAATGACCAACAAATAAATGGTTTTAGTGAAGATGTTTTTGGTAAAGTGTTTACTGACAAGCTTAAAACATACGAAAAGATCAACAATCGTAAGTTTTATGTTGTCTTATTTCAAACCAACATTCTTTGTTTGCACCAAAGTTCATGGAACCGGTTGGCCGATGAAGTGTTTCTCAGAGCTAATTTACCCGAAGATGCAATTCTTATTACTCTCCCTTATGTACAATGTAGTGGAATTGGAGGTGATTTAGGTGAGTACTACTTTATGCCGGGGCTATCTCATGGAAGTAACATTAAGATAGACTTTTCAGGATTAAAAAAAGATTACAAAAATACGCAACGAACTGCAAGTTTTATTGCTGACAACAGTTATTCTCCGACTTGGACTTTCGTAAAAGATGTTTTTAAAAACACTGTTAAGCAGTATGTCAGACATTACTTTTACATAAATGCAAGAGGGGAGATTCTTGGTAGAAGTGAAACAGAAGCGTTGTATAGTGGTTTTCCGGGTACCGTTGACTTTAGATTGGTGGTTGATGGGCGAATTGAGAAATATTTCGATTTGCTTGAGAAAACGGAAGCAACAATGGAACGTCAACTTCTTGCAGGTGCCAGTGAACATGTGATTGCAGCTCACAATAAGGCGAGACAAGATGCTGAGCATGATTTTAATAATTTCTTCACCGACAATCCATCACCTGAAGATTTCATTGTAGATCATGGAATGAATGAATTTATTGGGACAACTGATGAGAATAACTGTGTCCAATTTACTCAATGGTATCGAGATCGTATTTATGCTGTTGATAAAAAACAAACATCACCGTCAGGTGACTGTTTTTATGCAGGCAGAAACGAAGTTGACTACAAAGAAAAGCTTGCCAGCATTGATGCTCTTGGTCTCATCTTTGCACCGTTCAACTTTGATTGGGTTGCTGATGGAATTGGCTTAGTTTATTCCGGATTTCATTTCGATTTTACTAATAGCTCTATATATGGAACGGGAATGGTTATTCCATTAGTTTCAACTGGTGCTATTAAAAGTTCGTCAAAGGCATTGATTAGAGGATTGCGATCTGGTGAAAGCAGGATAACCAGAGAAGGTTCAGAATACGTAATAAAATGGGTGAGGAACGATTTTGGAGATATAGACAAGCTCCTAAGAAGGTTAGATTCACCCGATTTGGTTGATGCATTTAAAAAATATTTTAATAGTTTTACAGAAGCAACTAAGAAAACGTTCTTGGAGAAACCGGAGTTGGTGGGAAGTTGGAAACTTCTGGATGAAGTGGGTGTTGAAGGTCTTGCAGGTAAGATTGATAACATTGAAATAGTTGATGATTTTGTTAGAAAGTACCCAGACAAAATTGATGATTTGAAAAAAACGCTTTCGGAAGCTTTTGATGCTGATGGGATTTTAAAATCCATAAGGCGATTTGATGAGATACCAACAATTAATAGTACAGATGATTTGATCGAAGTTCTTGAAAACGTAACCGATGTAAATACGGTTGCTCAATTAGAGCAAAAGGGAGTCAAATCATTTTTCAGAGGTACTACAAGAAGTAAAGTAGATGGATCATTATTCCCAGGCAACCCAAATACTCAATTAGGAGGGATTTCTACTTCTACAGACCCAGTTCGAGGAACAATATTTGCCATTGAGAGTGCAACTGCAAACCCTAATTTTAAGGGTGTTTTGCAAATGGGATTGCCAACTGATTTAGGGGATATTAAACTGATCGCTCCAAACGGTAGAGCAAATATTGAATTAGAAGCAATTATGAATGTGTCAGCAGATAATTTTTCTTCTCTTGCCAAAGTTGAGATTCCAATTGAAGAAGCAAGAAGATTGGTAAAAGAGATTTTTGACATTGATTTACAATCTTCTATTAGTAGACAACTTAGTGACGATTTGCTAAACTCTCTGCCTGTATCAGATTTAAACAAATCCTTAGAATTTTATCAAAAAGCAATTCAATTTAGTACAAAATGAAATTAGAAAATTATTTAATTAAAGCCTTAAGAGAAGAAGGCTTCTACAATAATTATAATGATCTATTTATTCCAGATCGTGTTGAGAAAGAACAAGTAGGGAAATTTGAGAAGAACCTTCAAAGACTTGGATTAGGGCATTTGTTCAATGAAGAATCTGTACTTGTTTTTGGTAAAAGTAACAAAGACATTAAGATTGGAGAATCATTTAATGTGCTCTTCAGCCATAATTCTATAGAGAATTACATAAAGGTAAAATCTATCCTGAAATATGTGAATTTGAGTCCTGGTCGAAAGATAGATTACCTTCCAAGAGGATATACAGGTATATGCTTACTTGAATTTATAGGTGGTGTGCCAGAACTTATAGATAAGTTAAAGTTTTATAAAGAAAAAAGAGATAAACATAAACACGATACCCTTTATCTTACTCAAGAGCCAGTAATAAATAGAATTTTAGAATTGCGAAACGAATTTGAAAAAAATAATAAGAATCAATCCTAACAGGTGAAGCAACTAAAATACATATTATTTTTTTTACTCTTACTAATACTCCAACTTAGTTTTGCAAACAGTTTTGCCAGTGTTTTTTCTTATAGAGAATTAGGTGTTAACAGAATTGAATTAACGGAAAAGCAAATTTCTGATTTTTCAGACCCCTCTTTCAAAGAAAATTATATATTTGAGGCTTCTTTTCTTGATATTGTAACTTGTTCAAGTATTTCTTTTTGTGATGGTTATGCGAAGTTGGTGGAGAGTTGGAAGTCCTTCAAAAATGCAGGTCTTGACGATTTAGCCAGAAATAATGATAACCTTGATGCTCTAAACAAAGCTCTTAAGCAAAGTGACTATGATGCAGCATATTTCGAAAACCTTCTAAAAACAAAATCAGACCCTCAGAAATTTATTGACGACTATGTCAAAAAACTTGGTGATGATGGAAGGTTTTTAGATAACATCTTAGAATCAGACTATGAGAAATATTTATCAAGAAAACTGAGAGAAGGAAAAACACCAAGGGATAGAGCCGACTGGAATCATGTTAGAGATTACTGGCTAAATGATTCTCCGTTGGCTAGAGGAAATGCATTTAACGAAACAGCACGAATTGAGCGTTGGTATCCGTATAATGAAGTGACTTTATCAAATGGAAAACGAGTAGATTCATTTCGACCACCTAAAGATGGTAATCACGGAGAAATCATTTCTAGAAAAGCTACCGATTTAGATGATGTACAGCTATCAACTTTTGAATCATATTTGAATGAAATGAGCCAAAAATATGCACCAGGAACTTCGATTAATGCCCCTAAGTATGGAGATGATTTAAAAGGCAAAGTTCTTGAAGGGAACTTGATTTTAGAAATTCCTGATAATAATAGAGCTTTATCTAATATTCAAGACTATATTGATATAGCTAAGACTAAAAATATTGAATTGCGATTTAGACCAGAATAAGATGAATGAAATTCTCAAAAAAGCTTTAATAAATGTGAAACTAAAAGAGAGGTTTGACAACCTCTTTGAGAAGCATTCACACAAAAAATTATTCAAAAAGGCAGATCCTATTATGGTATCTCAACTTATAACTGATTTAGGTTATTTAAACATTTATAAGAAAAATGGAAAATATTTCGAGGTAGATGATAGGACTGGAAATGTTAGCCTTAACTTAAGTGTAGATATTGGTATTGTAGAGTTTATTTTAAATGCAAAAATAAATGGAGAAGGGTGTGGAGGTCCGTTTGATTATATGTGTACCTTCATAAGTTCTGATGAAAAACTTAAAGCTCCACGTTTTTCAGACTATAAAGAGTTGAAAGAAATTTTAGAAGAAGGGTTTAAATTATATGAGGACATAAAAAACGAACTTTATAAAAGCCAATCTAATGGATTGGTTAATACAATTTAGAATCTTTAAATGCAACTAATAAAATACCCCCCTGCCGCACGAGTCTCCTCGTGTGGTAAACTAAGCTAAGCCGCTTTTAGCAAGTAAATTACATCAAACTAAACAGAATAAAACCCCCCGCTACCGCACGATTGCATCGTGTGGTGTAATAACTAATGTCAACTGACAATTCAATAAAAATAATTATTTTAGTTCAGCCAAGTTAATGTATCAGGGATGAGCCGAAATTATAAATTTAATAATCCTTTAGGCGTTTATTTTGTGAGCTTTGCAGTAGTTGATTGGCTAGACGTGTTTACAAGAAATGAATACAAAAATATTTTAATAGAGAGTTTGGAGTATTGCCAAAAAGACAAGGGAATGGAAGTATTTGCTTATTGCATCATGACTAGTCATGTTCATTTGGTTTTCAGGTGTGTAAAGTGCTTTGAACCACAATTAGTCTTAGTTGATTTTAAACGATTTACAAGTAAAGCTATTGTTAAAGCACTTATTGACAATCCCAAAGAGAGTCGAAAAGAGTGGCTGCTAGAACAGTTTTTAAAAGCAGGTTCAGAATCATCTAATGTAAAGAAATATCAATTTTGGAGGCACGACAACAAACCTGTTGAACTATGGAGCAGCCATGTAATTAATGAAAAAAT
>NZ_JBQTGJ010000030.1:0-26391 GCF_052400685.1 Geofilum sp. OHC36d9 | reverse complement strand
ACATCGCATTATACGACAAACCCCAACTTCTCGAAGTTTTAGAAATATTTGTACGAAACTAAACAACAGTTGTAAAAAGAGATAAAATTCCACACACATTGTAAGCACATTGGCAAGTCCCGGCCGACCATCACGACTCCAATTTTTGTTTGTATTAAGTGAGAGTAAAATAAACAGGTTAAAATTTTACCGGGCGATACAAAAAATGACCAAAGCCACATGCTTGCCAATAAGCTTACAATCGCCCCCCGCACTTTCCCCCCAATGGCACATTAAAATTTCCGCCGCACAAAATAAACAAACGTAACAAGTGATTGGCCTTTACAGACAGACTCTAAGTACGTTTGGTCTGTTTTTTCTTCAACTCAGGGTATTCTACTCTGGCGTGATAAATATTTTTAAGTTTATCCTTAAAGACTTTCTTGACCTGGGTAATTTCTTTAAAAGTGATGGGTGCATTAATAAACTGATCTTCTGCAATCTGTGCATTTATGATGTTTTCAACCAATTTGTCAATCTCCTCATTGTTGTAGCTTTTAAGACTGCGGGAGGCGGCTTCTACCGAATCGGCCATCATCAGTACGGCTGTTTCTTTGGAGAAGGGCGTTGGCCCGGGGTAGGTGAAGATTGATTCATCTGGTGCAACATTGGGATTCTGATTGACAAATGAATTGTAGAAATAGCGGGTTTTCATGGTACCCTGATGGGTGGCTATGAAATCAATGATCTGCTTTGGAAGCTTTTCTTTTTGCGCCATTTTAATGCCGCTCTCGATGTGATGAATGACGATGCGTGCACTCTCATCATACGCCATTGATGTGTGTGGATTCAAATTTCCGGCCTGATTTTCCGTGAAATATAGGGGCGAGGCCAGTTTGCCTATGTCATGGTACATAGCGCCGGCCCGAACCAACAATGGATTTCCGCCAATGGCATAAACGGCTTCCTGTGCCAGATTCCCAACCTGAATAGAGTGCTGGAACGTCCCGGGTGCTTTTTCGGCCAGTTTCCGTAACACCGGATGGTTGGTGTCCGAAAGCTCCACAAGTGTAACATCCGACAGAAAACCAAACATCTTTTCAAAAACATAAATCAGGGGGTAAACAAGTAATAATAACGCACCATTTAGAATAAACTGCCAGTAAAATGAGAGGTTAATGGTGTTTATATCGCCTTCCTGCCACAATGCCAGTCCGGTATATAAAAGGGCGTAGGTCAAAATAATCAGTATGGCAGCCCTCACAAGCTGTGAGCGTCTTACCATTCTGAAAAGACTGAACATAGCAGTCAGACCGGTCGGAATTTGTATCAGTACAAATTCAAAACTGTTGCGGGCAAAAAATGCCGCGAGTAATATGGTCGCCACATGAAGGAAAAAGGCCAGTCGGGAATCAAAAAATATCCGCACAATAATGGGAAGAATGGCAAATGGAATGATGTAAATCGGGAATATTTCGCCCGATCGGGCCATCTGTGCCAAAAATATCATTGAGGTAACCATTAACAGTAGAAATAGTACCGACATCAGATTGTTGAATACGTCCTGCCTGAAATAAAACAGAAACAGAAATATGGCTGTGAATATGAGTAAAACAATGAGCGATTGACCCAATATGATAAAATAATGCCCTGTTTTCTTCCCCAGACTGTTTTCGTACTCTTTTTTTAATGAATCCAGAATCTTCCGTATATCAGGCGTTACCAGCTCTCCCGTGTCTATGATGCGCTGCCCCGATACCACAACACCACTCGAAAGGCTTATGTTTTGAATGATTTTGTCTTTTTCCTGTTGCGTGCGTTCGGCATCGTAAATCAGGTTTGGTTGCATATAACGGTTTATCTCAAGATCGTTTATTAAGTTATCAATGGTTTGATTACTTGCCAAAACATGCTTGTCGAGATAGGAAAATATTTCGGATGATGCCTTCTGATAGGCTGTCTGGTAATTATAGAATTCGCTTAACTCATAAGGCTCAGCAAAATTATCCTTCACTAAAAAAATGATTGTGGTGGGTACAATGTTTTGAAGATTTTCGGGTAAGGTGTAGATCCCTTCGTTATATATATCAGACAAGGTTTTATTGATGCGTTTCTTTAATTCGGTAATGACCAAATGATTCTGATCGTTGACGGGTTCCTGTAAAAAAGGATATTTGTTGACCAGTGTTGTGCTTTTTCGGGTTAATTCGTCATTTAATTGCGCCGAAACCTGCTTATAAATATTTGGTTGCAGGTTAAAATAAGGTTTGAATTCTTTCAGGGCATTGTCTTGCTCGGTTTTCAGCTCTTCGGTTGTTTTGTAGATGGGAAAATCGAACGGAGCTATGAGGGTGCTGTGCCGCCAGGGCTTTCCTTGTGAATATTCATAACGAAATTTTCCCTGTCGGGGAAAAATATATACAACCAGGGCCGTCGCGGCCAGAAACAGAATGATGCGATTTATTTTTTTTGAGTATTTTCGGAAACTTTCTATCATAAGGAAACCATTTTTGAATGCATCTAAATTACATATTTTTATGGTCATTACAGCGCTTTATCTCAATATTTAGGCCGCCGGATTGGCGCGTTTTTTTTGAGGGTTATTTTTTAGTTAACAATATTTTTGGTAACATAGCATTAGTTCTGTGTTTAAAAAGTAATCATTTTTATTATCAGTAAAGCTACTATTATGTCGGGTTCTATTTGTGCTTTTAGTGCGATTCCTGTAAGACTGGAACCGGGCGAGACGTCTGCCCTTGAAACGCAAATCTTGTTTGGGGAAGTTTTTCATACCCTGGAGGTGATTCCGGGGTGGCACCGTGTGCGTCTTGATTTTGATGGTTATGAAGGGTGGGTTGATGAAAAGACGGTGATTCCTGCCACCGATAAGGACGTGGAATTATGGGAAAAAACGCCGGGCGTTGTGATCGCAGCTCCATTTGTTAAATTGATTCGCGAACCTTTTAAGTCGGTTCAGATTATTTCGGCCGGCAGTCGTATTGCTTTTAATGGAGAGGACCGAAATTCCTTTGTCTTAAGTGGGCAGGAATATTATTTACAGAATAACCTGAGCGACCGGAAGCCGGATCTGGAAGAAGTGGCCAAAGGGTTTTTGTCTGCTTCATATCTGTGGGGCGGGCGTACTTTTTTTGGTATCGACTGCTCTGCTCTGGCGCAGGTGGTGTTTAAAATTATGGGGTATTCGTTGCCGCGTAATGCTTCGCAACAAGTGGAGTGTGGCGCCATGATTGATTTTGTGGAAGAAGCACGGGCCGGAGATCTCGCCTTCTTTGACGATGAAGCAGGCACTATTAAACATGTTGGGATATGCCTGGGACAAGGACGTATATTACATGCCAGTGGCGAGGTCTGTATGGATTATCTGGACCATCAGGGGATTTTTAGCCGGGCACGACAAAAATATACCCATCATTTGCGGGTTATAAAACGAATTATTGAATGAGTGTTACTTATAAATATCCGCGCCCGGCGGTGACGGCTGATTTGGTCATTGTGGCGCGTGAGCCCAAAGGCGACAGGGTGCTCTTAATTCAGCGGGGACGCGACCCTTATAAAGATCACTGGGCCTTACCGGGTGGTTTTGTCGATGAAAATGAAGATCTGGTTGATGCGGCCGCCCGTGAGCTGCAAGAAGAAACGGGCCTCACTGGCGTTGAGCTGAAACAGGTTGGGGCCTATGGAAAGCCGGGACGCGATCCCCGCGGACATACCATTACCATTGCTTTTAAAGCCATTATTCCGGAAGTGATGCCTGTTAGTGCCGGCGATGACGCCAGTATGGCGTTGTGGTTTCCCGTAAGTGACTTGCCTTCACTGGCTTTTGATCACGACGACATTATCAGGGATGCGTTGAAGGGTATAGACGGAATGTAAACTCCATTGTTGCCCCCATGAAATGACGTGTTACTTCTTTTGTCTCACAGTGTGCTTTTCAACGAGTCCTTTAAAACCAATATCGATTCCGGCCCTTTGTTAAATATCAGATCTAAAATGCTGAGATTGGCGATGAAAGAGCCATCTGTATTAAATACCTGTCGATAGGCAACGGGGTGAAAGAGGGGATCTGACGATAGCTCCTTTTTGGGATGGATGAGATCCCTTAAATCCAGATCATCTTCGGTGGGCGAAACGTATTGTTTTGTGTAATTCAATGTGGTATCTACATCAAGACAGCGCAGGCAAACCTCGGTCACTGCGCTGTTTAAATCGATGAGATATTTCCATGATTTTTGAAGTAAAGGCTCAAAGTCATCGCGGTAGTACAAAAAGTAGGGCGATGAATTATAAGCCGATACAATAGATTTCCAATGTAAATCCTGCCATGGGGTGTCATAGGCTATTGTGACATCCCGCGTGGGCACTTTTTGTCCGTGAATTTTTTCTACGGGAACCGATAGTGCCATTGGCCCGTTGGCACCTAATATGACGTAGCGATTGCGATAGGTGCGTCGGGCATAATGGCAGTTTATCTCTATCAGTGCCTGGTCTTCAGTGGTTAGATGTGCAAAATATTGTATCGGGGCAAAAAGAGCCGTGCTAAAGAGTTTCATATACTCTAATTTGTTTTTTAAGGTCATATGGAACTCGCCAGGATAATCATACTTCTGTGTGTGAATCAATTCCCATGGCTCGTTTCATCTGATTTCATTCCTTCAGCTTTATCGCTGTTATCTGTTTCTTCTTCTTTTTCAGATCTGGGCTTTAATTTTTGATAGGCATAAAGGGCGCCAATGACCAGTCCGGTGAGGAAAGTTCCAATGAGCAATATGGCCAGCGAAATATTTACATCCCAAAGGAATAATCGAACATCAATAGGTTTTGAGTTCTGAACCGAAAATACAGCTATGATTATAGCTAATACAATAAATACCCAAAACGAAAAGTTGAGACTGTTTTTTTTAGTTGTCATAACGAAAGGTTTTTAAAGGTTATTCTAATTTTAGTTGTTCGGTAAATTGTTCTGTATAATGATTCATTTTTGTTTCAAAATTCTCGGGTACATAATTATCCAGCGACTGGCACACCTCGGTGGCAAATGCTACAGCTGAGGCAATTATTGTTTCCCATTGTTTTTTTGTCATTAATGAAATATCCTTATGCAAAATAGCTTGTTTTACGATACCATGTACCATGCCGGCATTAAAATTATCGCCTGCGCCTATGGTACTGACCGAATTTATGGTGAGTGACGGAAGCCATCCTTTTACATTTGAGGTGCTTATGTAGGTGCCCGTGCTGTTGGCTGTTATAATGGCATTGGGACAAAAACGGTTGATCTCTTCCGCCATTTTTTCTGGCGTTTCCAAACCAAAAATGTTTCTGAAATCCTCATCACTGCCTCTTACTATTGTTGCTAGTGAGAAGTTTTCTTCAATAACAGGTTTTAATTCGTGAGTGCGGTGTGAGTGATGGCTGCGGTAATTGGGGTCGTATATAATGATGGCGCCTTTGTCGCGTGCGGTTTTCAGGTAGTTTATGAGCTGAGGACGAAGGGCTGGGTTCAGGGCAAAGAAAGAACCGAACATGACAATATCGTTTTCTTTAAAAGGCGGAATTTCTCCCGTCAGCGATTGCGCCGAATAATCTTTGAACAGCTCATACTCTGCATCATTGGCATCGTTTAAAAATGCCAGTGCCAGGGGAGAACGGTTTTCTTTTTTGCGAAACAGAAATTGGTTGGAGACGCCGTTTTTTAATAGAAAACGATTGATGATATCCCCGATGCGGTCGTTGCCAATCTCACTGATGAGCTGTGGCTGATGCCCCATCCGACCCAGCGAAACCATGGCATTTAGTGTGCTGCCTCCGGCTGTGGCGCCGACCGGCTGGTCGTTTTTAAAAATGATGTCAAGAAGAGCTTCTCCTATTCCGTATATGGTTCGCATCTGGGGGTGTTATTTTACGAGTTTTGAAATGGCTTTGAAACTATCGGTGCCGGCATAACGGCAGAGTTCAAACAGCAGTGATTCAAAACTGGTAACGATGACGCCTTCCTGCTGCATACGTTGAATGGCTATGCGTTTATTTTCAGGATTGCGCGAGCCGGTGCAGTCTTCAACGACCACCGGCTGAAAGCCTTTGGCTTTTAGATCAATGGCTGTTTGTAACAGACAAATATGTGCTTCAATACCGGCTAAAATGATGAATTTATCTGTTTTATCGTCAATTTCAGACATAAACTCTGGTGCGTCGCAACAGCTAAAGGCCAGTTTTTCGATGTTGGTGCTGCCCTGCAACAATGGCTGCAAGGGCGCAATGGTAACCCCTAATCCTTTGCGGTATTGCTCTGTTATTTTAATGGGAATTTGTAGTGTTTTTAAACCGCGGATTAGTATCTCCAGATTGTGGGACAGCTGTTCGTTGTTATGTATCACCGGAAAGAGTCGCTCTTGTACGTCAACAATAAATGCAACGGTCTGATCTTTTAGTATTCGCATGGTTGTTAGCTTAATCCGGCGGGCCGCTGTTGCTCATCGTTTGATGATGGGCCGGTTTACGGCTGCCGGTTGTTTTTGAATGGGGTTAATACCCGTTTTTTTAATATCCTGTTTGGGTGAGTTAAAGGTTATTTTGAGGCATTTTTTGCTGCTTCTCTCGATTTGTCGCCCAAATAGCCACCATGGTGACGTAATGAATAATCGTGATTGGTAAAGTTGATTCGTTTCATCATCTGAACCACTAAGGCGTCGCCTATCACCGTCATAATGGTGGTTGAGGTGGTTGGCGTAAGGCCCAGTGCACAAACTTCAGGCGGATTGCCCGTGAGTAGTGTAGCATCGGCTTCGTGTGCCAAAACGGATTCGGCATTTCCTGTTATCACAATCAGACGTATGCCGGGGCGTAAACGGCGAACCAGATGAATCAGCTCTAGTATCTCACGTGTTTTACCAGAATTGGAAATCAACAGCATCACATCATTTTCCTGAACAATACCCAAATCGCCATGTTGCGCTTCGGCCGGATGCAGAAAAACGGCAGGGGTACCTGTGCTGCTGAATGTGGTGGCCATATTGATGCCTATCTGGCCGGCTTTGCCCATTCCGCTGGTTATTAGCTTTCCTTTTTGTTCGTGCACCTGCTGGTAAATAATGTCCAGTGCTTTCTGATATTCTTCTGACACCGGAATATGGCTCACAGCTTCGGCTTCCGCTTTAAACAAGGCTTTTATTTCGTTTTGCATCATTGGGTATTTGTTTAGTTGAACGCAAAGATATTAAAAAATAAAAAGGCAATTTCGTTTAGTTTCTGATATTTCATAATTGGCTGTCATTCATTTGGCAGTGGCTGTTTTGCCTTTTGTTTTTGGTTTTTTTTATGTCAGAATTATTGAGTTAATCATTCTTTTCTTACTTACACTTGCCTGTTCATAAAGGCAGGCGTTTCAGCCAGAAAGTCCGGATTTGAGGCTTGCGCAGCCCGGAAAATTTGAGTTTACTGGTGTCAATGACCATTTTGAGAGCTAGCGTAACGCAGCAGTTGCATTTTATTGACGGACTCTGATTAGCCGATGTTTCCAAAAGAAATTATAAAGATGACTAATGCCAATATAGGCGTTTTGGAAAAGTATCGATACTTTTGGGAGACAGAATTAATTCATTTTGTTTTTTGAGAAGATATTGATTATTAGTGTAATAAAATAGTGTGGTATGATACAACAATTTCAATTACGTTTGCCTGAATACCGACGGGGGTATCATCTAATAACTTCTCACATTGAGAGGTGTTTAAAAGATTTGCCCGAACAGGGGATGGTCAATGTTTTTATTAAGCACACCTCGGCCGGATTAACCATTAATGAAAATGCCGATCCTTCGGTGCGTGCCGATTTTGAAACTATTATGAACCGGCTGGCGCCTGAAAATGGTCCCGGGTATCAACATACGCTGGAGGGACTGGACGATATGCCGGCACATATTAAGTCGTCACTTATCGGGGCTTCGTTGACCATTCCCGTTGTTGACGGGCGTTTGGGGTTAGGCACCTGGCAGGGGATTTATCTTTGTGAATTTCGCAACTATGGCGGTTCGCGTCAGTTGGTGATAACGGTATACAGTTAATGGGTGTTGATAATCCGGGGCCATATATCGAGCAATGCCTGTGTGCCGGGCAATACAATGTTGGCGCCGCGCGACGATAACTCTTCGGGCTTCAGGATACCTGTGTTAACGGCGATGGTGAAGATCTTGGCCGCCACCGACGCTTCAACGCCCATGGGGGCATTTTCTATCACCAAAGTTTCATCGGGCTGACAGCCACTTTTCTTTAACGCCATCAGGTAGGGCTCGGGGTCGGGTTTCCCTTTTTTTACATCAAACCCACTTACAACATTTTTGTTGTCGATGTTGAAGTCGTTTTTAAGACGTTGGATGAGCGACGGTTGTTTGGAGCCGGTTACAACCATAACTGTGATTCCCGCGGCCATGGCTTGTTGCAAAACCTGTTGCATGCCCGGTAAAATAGGTGCTACAGGCGCCTGTTGCATCAATTCGGTTTTGTAATCGTATATGTCTTTGATTTCCTGTGGTGTGGCTTCGCGGTTTAAATGTGCTTTAAAGGCCAGCTGAATGGTGGCCGGACCGGTTCGGCCTTCGTTCATATAGGCATCGTATTGCGGGAAATGAATGCCTGCCTTGCTGAAACTTTCCGTCCAGGTGTAGGCGTGATTCTTCATGGAGTCGTATAATACGCCATCCATATCAAAAAAGACAGCTTTCGGTTTTGATGGAAGATTTTCTAAATTCATGGTGCAAAGATGGCGAAAATCTTATAAAAGAATAAATGTTAATGATGAAGATAACCATAGATTCGGAAATGCGGGATCTGTTTCCCGATTTACAGATAGGCTGCATACTGGCCGATGTGTGTGTAACGCCAACCGATGGGGCGATACGGGATGAGATGAAGCGGGTAGGGGATTCGATCATGCAACGCATGACACCTGAACTGATACGCCGTCATCCGGTGGTAGAGGTCACTAAAAATGCTTATCGTCGTTTGGGTAAAGATCCCAACAGGTACCGGCCGGCCGCCGAGAGTCTGTTGCGTCGTTTAGCCCAGGGAAAGGGTTTGTATGAAATTAATAATATGGTTGATATACTGAACTTAGTTTCCATTCAAACCGGTTTTTCCATCGGCGGTTACGATGCCGATAACATTAACGGTCCGGTGCATTTTGGTATTGGTCGCCCCAACGAGCCTTATGAAGGTATTGGTCGCGGGGCATTGAATATTGAGAATTTACCGGTTTTCCGGGACGATACGGGGGCTTTTGGAACGTCAACGAGCGATTCGGTACGCACCATGGTCACCGCTGATACCGTTCGTTTTTTAATGGTTTTCCCGGATTTTGAAGCTTCAAACGAGGCGTTGGATGAGGCCCTGAAGATGACCGTTACGTTATTGGGGCAATTGGGGGACGTTAACAAGCCTTTGGTATGGAAGGTCTGACAATTTCTTTTTTATTCCCTTTTTTGATTGTATTTTTGTGCTCTTTATCTGATTTACAAATGAATCTCAATGATTGAAATGTGTGCCATCGCGTCGGGCAGTAATGGCAATTGCTATTATGTGGGCAACGGCGATGAGGCTGTTTTGGTAGATGCGGGTATCAGCCGCAGACAGGTGTTGGAGAGAATGGCACAACGGAACTTAAATCCTGCTAAAGTTAAAGCCATTCTTATTTCGCACGAGCATGCCGATCACTTTAGGGGCGTGAGGGTGCTGAGCAAGAATTTGAATGTTCCGGTATACATCACCCAAAAATCGTATGATAAAAGCTGGGGTCCTAACCGACCGGATCAGGTGATTTTGTTTCAGCCGGGGGAGGACATTAAGGTTGGAGGACTTTTGATTCATTCGTTTCTGAAAAATCATGATGCCGCAGAGCCGTGCAGTTTTCGTATTGAAAATAATGGCCTCAACGTGGGGGTGTTTACTGATATCGGCGCGCCCTGCGATAATGTGACGAGTCAGCTGGCACAATGTCAGGCTTTGTTTTTGGAATCCAACTACGATGAGGATATGCTTTGGGCGGGTTCTTATCCGCAACACCTTAAGACGAGGGTCGCCGGTGATAAAGGTCATTTATCCAATGCGCAGGCCTTTGACCTATTGAAGCAGCACCATCATCCCGATTTGAAAGTGGTCTTTTTGTCGCATTTGTCGGGTGAGAATAACCGTCCCGAAGTGGCTGCCGATGCTTTTAAATCGCTGCTGACCTGTTTTGAGATAAAGGTGACTAACCGTTATGCCGTTGGCGAGGTTTATACAATTGAATGATAAAATCCGGATGTTTACGGTATAAAGCTTTGAGCTGTTAAAGCATTGATGTTATTTTTAAATCCTTAGCTTCCCGTAATTTATTGATTAGTGCCTGCAAGAAAAGTCCAACTTCTGCGTTATGCTGGTCCTCAACATGGTCATTTACCATTGTAAATTTAAATTTTGGGAATTTGGCTAGGCTTGAATTTGAACATTCCTTATCAAGCACTTGAGTTTTTTGCTTGATATTATTTAAAAGTTTTTTTCGGTATGGATAAGATGGATTATAAAGATATTTTAATCAAGGTTCGACGAATCATCAGGTCTATTAATTTGGAATCGAAGCGGGTGCAGAAGGATTTTGGGGTTAGTATACCGCAGATTTTGTGTCTGGAGTTTTTGAAGTCGTCACCCGAATATCAGGCCACACAGCGGGCTATTCGTGACCATCTGAGTCTGAATTCGAGTACGGTAACCGGCATCATCAGCCGTTTGGAGAACCATGGTCTGCTGGCGCGGTTGCCAAAGTCGGGCGATAAACGGGTGACTCGTATTACGCTGACTTCGGCGGGCGATGAGCTTCTTAAGCAAACCCCCGATTTGTTTCAAAAGCGGTTGGCCTATAAATTGGAACGGCTGTCGCACGAGGAGCTGACGAAAATGTCGGACGCTTTGGATTTGTTAACGCAGATGCTGGAAATTGAAGAGACGGATGAGGCGCCGGTTATTATGGCTGATTCTTTTTTTGAGAGTGAATCCTAACTGTTTATAAAGTCAACTTCTGCGTTACGCTTGTCATAAAAACAGTCGTTTACGAAAAGTAAACTTCTTGATTTTTATGACTTCGCAAGCCTTGAATTTGAACTTTATAAACAAACTCCCGACTTTATGGACATGCACTAATTATAGTTTGCCTATAAAGTCAACTTCTGCGTTATGCTCGTCATAAAAACAGTCATTTACGAAAGTAAACTCACATTTTTTGCATTTTGTAAGTTGTGAATAAGTTTCTAAGTGTGCCAGATGTTCTTCTAAGTGTGCCAGATAAGTTTCTAAGTGTGCCAGATGTCCTTCTAAGTGTGCCAGATACATTTCTAAGTGTGCCAGATGTTCATCTAAGTATGCCAGATATATTTCTAAGTGTGCCAGATATCCTTCTAAGTCTGAGAATAAGCTTCTAAGTGTGCCAGATGCTCTTCTAAGTGTGCCAGATATCCTTCTAAGTCTGAGAATACGTTTCTAAGTGTGTTAGATGAGTGTATCAGTCTGATAATAAGTTTCTAATCCGGTCGGGTCAGCTTCTGTGTATATGGATAAGCTTTCTGCTCTTTTCCGGTAATTATTGACTAATGCAATGGTTTTGGTTTTACGATGCTCACATTTTATGAGCTGTGTAAGGCCTGAATTTGAACTTTACAACCAAACTCCCAACTTAATGAACAGGCACTAAATGGCTTCATACTGGTATACTGGTATAATTTCTTTCCCTTTGGCAAGGAAGCGTTCTTTAACTTCTCTGTAGTGGCGTGTAAATCCTAAAACAAAACCACCACCTCCCGAGCCGCATAATTTCAGCATGAATTGTCCGGTGGTGATACCGTAAAGCCATTCCATTTCGAGGGTGGAAGGGACCATACCACTAAAATGTTTGGACTGAAACATTGATAATTCACGTACTTTTTGTTCAAATAGTTCGATGTCGCCATCTATAAGCGATTGTATGCAGGCGTTGTTTAGTGGTATGTATTCATTTTGCATTTGTTGTTTGAAGTTTGGTTCCTCACAGTTTTTCATAAACTGATCGACCAGCGGGGCCGTCTTGCCCGATTTTTCGCTGTTTATTAAAAAAATGGCATCGTTGGAGGTGAGGTTGTAACGTGGTATTGATATGGGTTTAATAGTTTTGTTGTCTTTAAAAAGCAGGGGCCGCCGCATGTAACATATCAGCGGGTCGATGCCCGAACTGGTGCCGTGAAACCAGGATTCCAATATGGCAAGTTCGGCTTTCAGTTCCAGTATATCGGTGCTTTTAGATGACCTGAGTGGTCGGTCGTCCCGTTTTATATACCGGTCGTATAGAGCTGCCACTAACGCCCCGCTGCTGCCCAGTCCATAGCTCTCGGGAATGGTCGATTCAAAATAGAGGCCCTGCCTGATATCGTTTCCTAACTGCTGATGGTCGAAGCCCCGGGGCAGAGTGCCTTTTTGAGCCAGTGCGATGATATACTTGTTATAGTACTCCGATAACAGATGGTTGCTTCGTCGTGCAAAATCGAGGTCTGTATAACGATTGCGGTTGATGAACTCCAACGACCCGTTGAAATGTGCGTATGGAATGGTGAGGGCCATTGAGCCTACTATAATACTGTATTCTCCAAATAGCATTATTTTGGAGTGAAATGGATTGTTGTTACTGTGTCTGGTTGATGACATGTAAATATATTTTATTGGAATGGCGTTCCGGAACATTTCCGAAGTAAACTCACATTTTTCGGACTTCGCAAGCCTTGAATCTGAACTTTATATTTCAAACACTGAGTTTATGGACAGACTCTATTTCTTTTTTGTGGTTTCCAGGTCTGGTTTCCTTTGTTTTATTTCGTCAAATAATATGGTTTGGTTGTAACATAGCGGCCTGATGGTTTCTTCAATCCATGGCGCAATGGTTTTTGTTTCGTTTTTGGGATATAACAAATGCACGTTGGGTCCCGCATCCATGCTGAAACCCACCGGAATATTTTTTTGGGTCCGGGCTTTTCTTATTTCATCAATAATCAGCAAGCTGTTGGGTTGTAGTAAGGTGTATCCCGGGTTCGAACTCATCATTAAGGCATGTAATGTGAGGGCTTCGTGTTCGGCAATGGCGAAGAAGCCGGCATAATCTCCGGATTTTAGGATGTCCAATAGTTTAAGCGTATTGCTGTTGGCTTGTTTAATTCGAGCTTCTCCGAAAGGATGGGTTTTCATGAGTGCGTGCCCGTCACTGCTGCTAATTTTTTTACTGCCGGGATCGGTAATCAGAATGGCATCGGCCAACGACTGAAAACCGGGATGTATATTTTCTAACGCAATGGCATATTGATCGCTGCTGTTGGCTACGTTGGGATGTTTACCCCATAAGGACCAGCCGGGGTATACCGATCGACTGGCACTGCCTGAACCCAACCTTGCCAGATTGGATGCCGCTTTTAAATCGGGGTGCCCCGGTGGACGTCCTTCGCTCACGGCCTGTAAATCAATGAGACATAAAGCCAGGGCGCTCATGCTGCTGGCCGAGGAGGCAATGCCTGAGGAGTGCGGGAATGTGTTATGGCTGTTGATGTGTACGTGATGTTTGTGGAGAAATGGCAGCTGAAGCTTTGCCTTTTCCAGAAACAACTTTATCTTTTGGTTGAAAGCGTCATAGGGTTTTCCATCAAGCATAAATGAAAAACCGCCCTGGGCGGCGGGTGTTGCCGTGACTTTGGTGATGGTTACGGCATTTTTTAGCGTGAAGCTGATGCTTGAATTAAGCGGCTCCTGTGTATTTTTCTTTCCCCAATATTTTACGATGGCCAGATTCGACGGGCTTTGCCATTCGATGGTGGCGCTAATGCTGTTGCTGTTAGTCATTATTTTTGGTTGCCGGATATTTTGTGGAATGCCTGTTTTTAATTGGTTACTGAAACAGCAAAACATAGAAATCGACCGATAGTTCAATCAAAACGCAAGAATATAACAGCTCTGGTGCGGTATAATTGTTGTTTAGGGAATTAAAAAACAATCTGTTTTTGTGAGGAAGACTGGTTAATGATTATTATTTCAGTTGTTTATAATTTGTGTTTGTCCATTTTTCAAAAAGCGGGCAAAACAAAAATTGAAGGTCAGGTTTTTATGACCTCTTTAAATGGCAGCACTATGGGATATCCGTTGTTGTGAAACCAATTTTTTGCGGTTTGAAAATCCATTTCAGATACGAATAATGCAAAATCGCCACCCCAGGCACCCAACGATTTCACGGCACCGGGGAATTTCTGAAACAGCTGTTTTTGTACCGGAATAAGTTTTGTGGCTGCGGAAATCAATTTTTCATGGCGATGAATCAGTTTTTCAAAGTCAGAAATGTTGGTTGCATTTGTAAACGCAGTGGTTAATGCTGATATCCCATCGATGAGGCCCTGATCGGGTTGTTGCGATTTAAGAAACGACTTGACCTGAGATGAAGAATTCTGTTTTTTGTTGAGATAAACGAGGCCGATTTTTTCTATAAATGGCGGATTAAATGATACTGTTTCAATTTCAGGTTCTTGTTGCCAGTGTCGGCTGTAGTGAATTGGTTTATCAGCCGCGGCACAGGCAATATCGTATCCGGAACCGCCAAATGTTTCATCCATTAACCGATAGGGATCAATGCCAAGCCACTGGTGCAACAGGTGTAACAGTGTTGAGCTGCTGCCCCAGCCCCAAAGCGGGTCAAACTCCAGATGTGTTTGAACCGTTGCCTGTTGAAGTTTTGATATTACATCCGGTTTTTGTTGTTGGGCCTTTATCAGAATGTGTTGAAGGGTTTTGGCTTTAGTTTCATCTGAAGAATGGATGAGGTTTAGCTGCGCGTCCATTTCCACGTCAAACCAGTCTCCGGAAGGTGCTGTGGCTTGCCATCGCAAACCCGGCAGTCCGGAATGCCCGACGGTTAGCTGCTGCCCTTTATTCAGCGGAACAGCCAATGCTTTCGCTCCTTTTAGTACGAGGTATTCGGCTGTTATAAGTAGTTTGCCGTTGGCGTGGAATGTTTGCATGGGGTTTATTTATTGATTTATTGATGGAATGGACGTGAACTTCAGCCTTTCTGTTGTTTTTCTTAAATTTGAAAACGACACCGCAATTTCCTGAGGTGGACAGAAATCCTTATGTAACTACAAAATTCAGGCAGCTACATAAATATCAGGGTCGGGAGGACGCCGCATTCATTATTCTGATTTTTTACGGTTTAAAAATTCTTTGACAGCTAGTCTGCTAACTTCTTTATCTGCGAAATAGGTTTGGGCGGCTTTTTTTTCATCTGCGGAAGCATTGAAGCTGTTGAGGATATTGGAAAGGTGCAGTTTCATGTGCCCGTTTTGGATACCGGTGGTGACCAACGACGCCACGGCCGAAAAGTTATTGGCCAGTCCGGCAGCGGCTGCGATACCCATAAGTTGTTCGGCGGTTGGCTGTTGCAGGATGTCCATAGAGAGGGCTGCCAGAGGATGCAGACGGGTTAAACCACCCACCGTTCCAACGGCCATGGGTAGGGTAAGAGAGATGTGAAACTGTCCTTCGGGTGTTATGTTACAGGTTGATAATGCCCTGTACCGGCCGTCGCGGGCGGCGTAGGCGTGTCCGGCTGCTTCTACTGCCCTGAAATCATTGCCTGTTGCCAGAATGACGGCGTCCACGCCATTGTAAATTCCTTTATTGTGCGTGACGGCCCTGTCGGTGTTATGCCAGGCAATATCCATAGCCAGTTTAAAACGTCGGGCAAATTCTTGCGGCGTTTCACCTTTTGCGTAAGGGGTTAGTGCTTCAACGGCACAATGAGCTTCACAGCTTACGAGGCATTTGGGGGTGTGATTTGACAGGATTGCCATTATCACATCGGGCGCTGGCAGATCTTTGTCTTCAAGATAGACGGTCAGTGGTTTTTCCATGGCTTCCAGACAGGTGTTGATAAAATTGGCCCCCATGCTGTCGGCTGTTTTAAAGGTGACTTGTAGTTGCCATGTGTCCGGTAGTTCCGGCTGCGGAATCAAACGGATATCCTGAATGCCACCACCACGTTTTTCCATATTTTGGGTGAGCGGTTTTATGGCGTTGATAAGGTGGTCTTTTAACGCGGGGAGCTCATTTTGAAGCGTGGTTGAATCGCCGGACCATTGAAACCAGATGTGGCCTGCTTTCAGGGTGTTGTGTATTGTTATATTAAATCCTCCATGCCCTGCCCAGTAGGCGGCGGCACGCGATGCGGCTGCTACTACCGAACTTTCCTCCACAACCATTGGCACGACATATATCTGTCCGTTGATATTAAAATTGGGCGCAACCCCATAGGGCAAATAGTAGTTGCTCAGTGTATTTTCAGAAAATTCATCAAATATATTTTGTTGTTGCGGGTGTCGGTATGTTTTCAGCGTATGGGCTAAATCGCCCGTTAATGGCATGTTTGTCTGTATGAAACGGATTTTTTCGTCCCTGTTTAGCTTTGAAAATCCTTTGATTAGTTTCATCGTCAGTGGGTTTTTACTCTTTTTTTCTGATGGTTAAATAGCTTCGCGCCAGCTGGTAACTTTTATTGACCTGTTGAAGGTAATGCTGAAGCGTGGCGTACTCATCGCTGGCTACTTTCAGCAGGGCCGAGCCCATTCCGAAGACCGAAGGCACCCGGCTGATTTGAGTGAGGTAATAGCCATCGAGAACATTACTGATGCCACCCGATATGATGAGCTGTTGACAGTTTAAATTTGTGTTTTCGGCAATAATTTTGTTGGCTGTCAGGGTCATATCCTCGGCGGTGTGTCCAATCCGGGCGTAGGGTTCAAAGACCGACGTATCGAAGTTTTGGTGTCGTGACAGTTCCAGAAGCGTGAAGTTGGTGCCTCCCAATGCGCCAAATTCGATGGCCTGAAGCGGCAACTGAAATAGATGACGAAGGCTTTCGGGGCCCATGCCCTGGCCGACCTCTTTTACGATCACTTTTAGTTTTGTTTGCTCCAGAAACGCTTGCAATGTTTCAAGAGGAGGGCGGGTAAACATGTCGCCTTCGGGCTGAAAAGCTTCCTGTAAAGGGTTGATATGGATGATGAGACCGTCGGCTCTCAAGCGACGCACGATGTCTTCAATTTTATCGGAGGCCTTGTTGTCGATGAGGTGTTCAAGCTGGGCAATACCCAGGTTGGCATAAAAAGGCGCCTCCTCTCCGATGATGGACCGCATGTCGAAGTCGGCAAAATGTCGGTCGTCCTCCAGGAGTATGCGGCAAGAGCCCAGTCCCATGCCCAGCCCAAATTCGCGAACGGCGCGTGCCAGATTGCGGTTGATGGTTCCGGCGAGTGCTGTTCCGCCAGTCATGCTGCTTACCCACAGAGGCAGGTGCATTGTTTTCCCCGCAAAGGGGAATGGGTTCGGGTGGTCGGATGCGTGGCCTGCCAGTAATGGTTCGTAGTTGAATCTGACATCCGCTTCCCAGGCATTGACACGCGATTGAAATGCCTGGTTTATATGTTCTTTTTTCCGGTCTCTCATAGATGTTTGCTATACAATAATAGTGTCTGCCTGTAAAGTTCAACTTTTGCGTTACGCTTGTTTCAAAAGGGTGATTTACACCAGTAAACTCACATTTTTTGAGCTGCGCAGGTGAGTCGATTGAACTTCACAGCTCAAACGACTCACTTTATGGACTGGCACTATATACTGCTTGTAATTGATAGAATGCCGTGGTGTATAAAATGTAAATATAAAAAAAACCTTCGGTTGATGATTGCGTCATTCATTTATCGCAGGTTCAAAGTAGTTTGCCTTGGCGGTATTTCAGGTGTTTTCAGCCATAAGCGTTTTCAGTTAGCGCTTTCATACGGGCTATACGCCTAAACTCCGGGCAATAACCAGTCTTAGAATTTCGGAAGTTCCTTCGCCAATCTGAAGCAGACGTTGGTCGCGGTAAAAACGTTCAATGGGATTGTTTTTGAAGAGTCCGGCACCGCCGAAAATCTGTACGGCTTCATCGGCTATTTCACGGGCAATTTCAGATGTGTATAGTTTAGCCATGGCTGCTTCTTTTGAAAACGGCTGACCATGGTCTTTGAGCAGGCATGCCCGGTACAGGGTGTTACGCGCCAGCTCCAGCTTCATGTCCATGTCGGAAAGTTTGAAGGCTATGGCCTGATTGCGTCCGATGGGTTTACCAAATTGTTTCCTTGTTTTGGCATGTTTCAGCGCCATTTCGAAAGCCCCCTGTGCCAACCCGAGTCCCATGGCGGCTACTGATAAACGGCCACCATCGAGGGTGCGAAGCATGTAGCGGGCGCCCTGACCTTCTTCGCCCAGAAGATTGGAGTAAGGTACGCGGCAGTTTTTGAAAGAGAGGCGTGCGGTATCGGCGGCGCGCCACATCATTTTTCCCAGCATTCGTTCCGCGTGGAAGCCGGATGTTCCTTTTTCCACCAGTATGGTGGTTAGTTTTGGCTGACTGTGTTGGTCGTTTTGCGTCATCACCTGAAGTGTAACGCCCAGTGTTATTGGGGTGGAAGCATTGGTTATGTAACGTTTTGAACCGTTGATAATCCAGTGGTCATTTTCGTGAGTGGCGGTTGTCTCAGTGCCGCGGGCATCCGACCCGGCATTTTCTTCGGTGAGACCAAAGGCCCACAGGTGTTCACCGCTGGTTAGTCTGGGCAAATATTTTTCTTTTTGAGCCTCAGTGCCATAATCTATGATGGGAACCAATCCCAGACTGTTATGCGCCACCACTGTAGCGGCCTGTGAGCTGTCGATGCGCGACAACTCTTCAACAGCGATGATGTACGAGAGGGTATCGAGGCCTTGTCCGCCGTATTGTTTGGGAGCCGTCATGCCTAATAAACCCATGTCGCCCATTTTTTTTGTTAACTCGGTGGAAAAACGTTCTTCTTCATCTAATCGACCTGCTTCGGGTGCGATGACCTCCTGGGCAAACGTTCTGATCTTTTGTCTGAATTGTTCTTGTTTATCGTTCGAAAATGAATACATATTTAGAATTTATAGTTGTGCAATTGGTTTGGTGTTTTAGGCTTGCTTGTTGCTTTCGTTGGTGATTTCAACCAGTGTTTGATTGGCCTTAACCTGAATGCCCGTATGGGCCAGTATTTTTGTGATCACGCCATTTCGTGGCATTGATATGCGATTTTCCATTTTCATGGCCTCAAGGACTAACAGGGTATGACCTGCTTTTATGTAATCGCCTTCCTGAATGTTGATTTGCGTGATTTTACCGGGAATGGGTGCTTTTACTGTTGCATTAAGGTTGTTATTGTTGTTTAGTTCCTGTTTTTGAAATGTTTTGGGCAGATAGTTGTTGAATTTGATGTTCCATTTTTGGGCCGGCTGTTCCAGCAACAGTTCTCCATCGGGTGTAATGGCCCAGTTGAATGAGAAGGGCTGACCGGAGTAGAATAAACGTATCTTTTTATCCTGAATAACCATCTGCGAAATAACCCCTAAGTGTTTGCCGTCTATGTATAATGTGAGTTCGTTGTGCTCATTTTCGGTATAACCGATGGTTATTTCTGTGTCATTCATTGGTGCTTGCAAGCAATGTCCGGTTTCTGGGTTGTGCTTGTCCTCAGAATGATCGTTTACCATAGTCAGTTTATCTTTTTCGGATTCCGTACGGCTTGAATCCAGCTGTGTTTTATCAGGCCGTTGCGTTTTTTTGCTGAGACTAATGACGAAGGGAATTAAATTGTTGAACCGGTAAAAACCGGACTGATGCCAAACCGAATTATTGTCTGTTTTATTTTTGAGTTGCAATGTGAGAGCGGCGGCAACAGCTATTTCGTCAGGAATCTGTTGAGGTACCCTGGCTTTGAATATTTCGCAAAATCCGGTGTTAATTTTGCCGGCTACGAAATCTTTATTTTGCATGATGCTCTGCAAATACCAAATATTATTGGTACTTCCGGTTAGTATTGTTTGACTGAGCGCTTGTCGCATTTTCCCGATGGCATAGTTACGATGTGGGGCATGGGTGATTATTTTGGCCAGCATGGGGTCAAAATCGGGTTGAATCACCGTTGGTTCATGAAACCATGTGTCTGTACGGGCGAGGCGTCTTTCGGGCCATTGAACCGCGAAGAGAGGGCCCGGTTCAGGCCGGAAATCGTTGTCAGGATCTTCGGCGTATATGCGGCATTCCAAGGCATGGCCATTGATTTTGATCTCTTTTTGTGTCAACGACAATGGTAAGCCCATGGCAATAAGTAGCTGTTGCTCTACGATGTCGATGCCGGTAATGGCTTCGGTAACCGGATGTTCCACTTGTAGCCGGGTGTTCATCTCCAAAAAGAAATGCTGACCCGTATTATCGACTAAGAATTCCACCGTACCGGCACCTTCATAACCAATTGATTGGGCTATTTTAATGGCATCGTCGGTTAGTCTGGTCCGTAACTTATTGTTCACGACCGGAGAGGGCGCCTCTTCCACCATTTTTTGGTAGCGGCGTTGTATGGAGCATTCGCGTTCGAAGAGGTGAATGCAGTTGCCGTGTTGATCGGCCAGAATTTGTACTTCTATGTGTCGCGGCATGTGGATGTAGTGTTCCACAAAGATGCGATCATCGCCAAAGTAGTTAAGCGCTTCACGTTGTGCTTGCTGCAGAGCAGGCAATAGTTCCTGTGGCGACGATACGAGTCGCATTCCTTTACCGCCACCACCGGCGGCAGCTTTTACCAGAAGTGGAAATGGCAGATTTTTTTGTTGCCGGAATATGTCGTCAACAGAACCATATACGGCTTTGGTGAGCGGTATTTGCATCTTTTGGGCCAGTTTACGGGCTTTGGTTTTATCACCCATCTCTGCTATGACTTGTGCTGGCGGACCAACAAATAGCACCCCTGCATCGGTTGTCGCTTTGGCCAGGGACTGGTTTTCCGATAGGAATCCGTAGCCCGGATGAATGGCGTCGGCATTTGTTTTGAGAGCTGCCTGAACGATGGCTTTTTCGTTAAGGTAAGTTCCGGCCAACGAATGACCGGGTAAATAGAAGCTCTCGTCGGCTGTTGTGAAAGGTTCAGCGGCGGTGGTAATGCCTATGGTGGTAATACCCATCCGGCGGGCTGTTTGAATGATGCGAACAGCTATCTCACCCCGGTTGGCAACTAAAAGTTTATGTATCGGTTTGTATGGCATTTATTTATTATCGGTTCCAGTTTGGTTTGCGTTTTTCAAAAAAGGCGGTGACCCCTTCCTGTCCTTCGTTTGTAGTGCGTGCCGATGCAATAAGAGAGGCACATAAGTTGGTCGTCGTCTCATCAAAGTTATAGGTAGCGTGGTCAAGCTGATTGAGTAATTTTTTGGTCTGTTGCGTAGCTTTGGGTCCTAATGCCGCCATTTGAATGGCTGTTTCGCGCGTTGCCGTCTCTATGTCGTCGGCCGGTTCCAGGATGTGTACGAGTCCGTATAGCATTGCATCATCGCCATTGAACAGGTGCCCCGACAGGAGCAAGTATCGGGCATTGCCGTTACCTACTTTTTTAACAATGTAAGGTGCTACCGTTGCCGGAATGAGACCCAGTGCTGTTTCGCTGAAGCGGAAAATGGCATCGGGGGAGGTGATGACCACATCGGCACAGGCCATCAGTCCGATGGCGCCACCATAAGCCCCTTTGTCCACCCTGACAATAATGGGTTTGGGGTATTCGGTCATTTGCCGGTACAATTGGTTGAAAAGCTGCGCATCGGCCATGTTGGCTTCAGCGGTTTGCGTCATTCCTTCTTTCATCCAGGAGAGATCGGCACCTGCCGAAAAAAATCCGTTACTACCAGAAATAACCAGGACGTTAAACTGGGCCGAACTGGCCGAAGCCTTTAGGAAATCAATCATTCCTTCGATGGTTTCTTTGTCGAGGGCGTTCAATTTTCCGGGCCGGTCAATTTCGATGTAGCAAACTTGTTCGCTGTATTCAGTGACTGTTATCATCTGTTTGTTTTTACATAAAAAATAATTGTTATGAAAGGCTCTTTTGTTTTAAAGTTTACATTCTGAAAACGCCGTATTTTGGTTTTTCGAAGGGTGCATTTAGTGATGTTTCAATTGCCAAACCCAAAACATCTCTTGTGTGTATGGGGTCGATGATGCCATCGTCCCATAATCTGGAGGTGCTATAGTAGGGAGATCCTTCGTCTTCATATTTGGCCGTTATTTCATCTTCAATATCTTGTAATTCCTTTTTGGAGGCTGTTTGACTTTTTGCGGTAGCCTGTTCTTCTTTGAGCACACAAAGCACCTGTGTGGCCTGTTTGGCGCCCATCACCGAAATGCGGGCGTTGGGCCACATGAACAGGAATCGCGGATTGTAAGCTCTTCCGGCCATGGCGTAGTTGCCTGCGCCGTGCGATCCTCCTATAATGACGGTGAAAAATGGCACGGTGGAATTGGCCAGTGCATGAACCATTTTTGCGCCATCTTTGGCAATGCCTTTGTGTTCATATTCTTTACCCACCATAAATCCGGTGATGTTTTGAAGGAAAATCATAGGTATCCCGCGTAAATTGCACAGTTCAATAAAATGGGTGCCTTTAAGGGCCGATTCGGAGAAGAGAATACCATTGTTGGCTAAAATGCCAACTTCGTAACCGTGCAGCCGGGCAAAACCTGTCACCAGTGAGGTACCGTAATTTTCTTTAAAGCTTCGGAAGGATCCGGCATCTATCAGACAGTCAATTATTTCCTGAATGTGAGGCCACGGTTTGTTGAGATCCGGAATCAGTCCGTATAACTGTTGGGGCGGATGAACGGGGTCTTTGGGAACATCTCTTTTTAGGGGTTGCTTTTTGTTTTGTGGCAGATGACTAAAGATATCCCGACATATTGCCAGCGCGTGTTCATCGTTTTCGGCCAGATGATCGGCAACGCCTGATATAGAGGTGTGCACACGGGCACCGCCCAATTCTTCATCGGAGACCACTTCACCTGTGGCTGCTTTTACCAATGGGGGACCCGCCAAAAAGATGGTGCCCTGGTTGCGTACAATAATGGTTTCGTCGCTCATGGCCGGGACATAGGCTCCGCCGGCCGTACATGATCCCATTACGATGGCTATTTGTGGTATGCCGGCGGCCGACATGCGTGCCTGGTTGTAAAAAATACGGCCAAAATCGTCCCTGTCGGGAAACACACGGGCTTGTTCAGGTAGGAATATACCGCCCGAATCGACCATGTACACGCAGGGCAGCTGATTCTGTTCTGCAATTTCCTGTGCACGTAAATGCTTTTTGATGGTTTCGTGCACGTAAGTGCCGCCTTTTACGGTGGCGTCGTTGGCCACAATCATGACTTCACGGCCATGTATTAACCCCACGCCGGTGATTATGCCTGCCGCCGGAAATTGATCGTTGTATTGACCATACGCGGCAAGCGGCGATAGTTCTAAAAATGGGGTGCCTGCATCAATGAGTTTGTCGATGCGATGGCGCACCAACAATTTGCCCCGCTGCTGATGACGTCGTCTGATTTTTTCAGGTCCGCCCTGCGATGCCGTCTGAAGGCGTGTTAATAGCTCATGGGACAGACGCTTGTTTATTGAAATATATTCTGGTTGTAACCCGATTTTCATTTTCTTTCAGATATGCCTAAATAACTAACAAAAGCCTGTTTTGTTCGGTCTCTGCCTGAAAGAAAATGGGCCCTTGAAAATGCGGTTGATGATGCCGTTGTAAATGATTGTGTCGTTTGTGGTACCTGCCGTATTGTGTCGTCTGATTTCAGGCGCATTACATCTGTTATTTGGGCTGGTCTTACAGGCTGGTTTTGGTTAATTTATTTGATAAATATCAGCGAATTAGTAAATTCATGGTCTGTTACCGGTTATTTCCGGTAAAGGACAATATAAATGTAATAACGCTTTTAAGAGATAAACGATAATGGGTTTATGGGGACGTTACCGCCAAGTGAAGAGATGAACGAGCAATATAAAATAGACGATATAAGACAACTTGAAAATAGCCTATCCAAAAATCCTAAAGACACGGATTTAATGAATAAGTTGGCTATTGGATATTTGAGTTGCAGAGAAGCTGATAGCTATAATAAAGTTGATGTTTTGTTCAAAAAAGCATTTGAGATTAAGCCGTCGATTAAGACTTCAAATAATTATGCGTATCAGATTATAACGGACTGGGATGATTATGAAAAAGGAATTGAAATATTAAAGCCATTCGTTGACAAAGAACCAAATTCATTTATGCCATATAATTTGCTTGGTTATGCATACTTAATGAAAGAAAACTATGAGACAGCTAAGCTTTATTTTGAAAAAGCGATGACTTTATCAAAAGTGGAAATGGTTGAAATCATTCACAATTTAGCAGTCTGTGAGAATCATTTAGACAATCCTAAAAAAGCTTTGACTTTGTATGAAAAGTCCATTGCAATAATGGATAATGACAATGAATCAAAATTTAATAAAGCTTTGTGTCAAATTGAACTTGGACAGGAGTTTGAAATAAACAGCATTATAGAAGAAGTTAAATTGAGTGAAGCTTATAAAGATCCATCTGCTTGGGTTTCGTGTTGTGACTTGAGCCAATTATGCTATTTGAAAAAAGATATGAGTCAGGCTTATGAATTGTTAATGGAAAGTCCTTTTTCTATTGATTTACTATCATATCCTGAGTTTTGCTATTTGCTATTAAAGTACAATGATTCAAAATTTAATGAACTTGCAAAGGAACAGATTCAAGGTAAAGAATCATGGATGTCAGACCTGAGAAATCCCGAAGATGAAGATTATGAGGATTATACAGAGGAAGAAAGAGTTGTTGAAATAAAGGAATTGAACAATGAGATAGAATCAATAAAAGCGTTAAGACAAAAATTAGTTAATCCACCTGAATTAAAGCTATCAGAATTATACAAGACCATTTCTTGTGGCTGTATGTTTTATGATTGTAAATTACATGAAACTCAATTTGATGATTAAAAACTGGCGGTAATATATAGGCGTATGAGCGGTCGGCACGACCCAGCGATTACTCCAGGTTGAACTACATCCCGTTAGAACTACAACAAAATACTATGGACCTACTGTCGATTTTTATGTTTTTGGGAAGAATGCACATGCTTTCATTGAGCAGTTTTTGTTCAACTTATTTGATAGATATCAGCGAATTAGTAAATTCAGTGTTTGTTTTTTCGGAAAGCGGCGGCAAAAAGACAATAAAAATGCAATAACTCTTTTAGGCTATAATCGAAAATGGCGTTATGGACACGTTGGGTATAATTTTCAAGAAACAGTGAGAAACATTAACAAATGGCAACTTTAGTAAAACGACAACATTTTGTACCAAGGACTTATCTTAAAAATTTTGGATTTGATGTTGGAGAGGAAACATATATTAATGTTTTACCTAGTAGCAGTAGCTCAATTAAAGAAGTATTTGAATCAAACATAATTAATGTAGCTCTAAAGAAACATTTGTATACACTATCAGGGGATTCTGTTGAGGAAAAAATGGCAATTGAGTCGTTCTATTCAGATAATCTAGAAGCTCATTATTCAAGAATTTATTCAATGCTTATAGATGATAATATTAATGAAATATTGAAGGAAGATAGAGAATTAATAATTACAACTGTGGTAACTATGTATTATCGTACGACATGGTGGATTAACAAACACTATGACGTTATGAATAGGGTGTTTGCTCAGATGTTTGAAATGTGTAAACAAATGGGGACAGAATCTTACTTATTTGAAGATAAACGTCGCTCAATAGCTGGTCAGACACTTGAAGAACATTTAGCTGAATACAAAAAAGAGAACCAACCTTCAATGGTAATCCAACAATTAGAGGTGGCTTCTAAACTAATATCACTAAGATTGAAGAATGATAGAATTTGTGTATACAAACTCGAAAATGATAAGATTGAATTATTAACAAGCGACAACCCTGTAACCGCTACTAATATTTTGAATGAACAGCTAATACCATTTGACGCTGATAATATTCTTTCTCTTCCACTAGATTCGAAACATATTCTTTATTTAATACCAGACAACAATAGTGACAATGAAATTTATAGAACTGAATATAAAGACGTTTTGGGACTTTCTGAAATTCAAATATCAAATACTAGACAGGTAATGCAATCAGAAAAATTTGTATTTGGAAGTTATTCGGGAATTGAAAACTTTCTAAAAATGAAAGAAGAAAAAGAAAAATTTAAGAGGAGGGGATTTAGGTATTATATAAAAAACTAAGCCCAATATATAGGAGTATGAGCGGTCGGCACGACCCAGCGATTACTCCAGGTTGAACTACATTCCGGTAGAGCTACAACTAAATACTATGGACCTATTGTCGTTTTTTTATGTTTTTGAGAAGAATGCCCATGCTTTAATTGTGTTGCTTTAAACT
>NZ_JBQTGJ010000029.1:0-30710 GCF_052400685.1 Geofilum sp. OHC36d9 | reverse complement strand
GCTTGCGAAGTCATAAAAATCAAGGAGTTTACTTTTCGTAAATGACTGTTTTTATGACAAGCGTAACGCAGAAGTTGGCTTTATAGGCAAACACTATTTAAAGTCTGTTCATAAAGTCGGGAGTATAATACTCTGTCGCTTTTTACGTGTTTTTAATGAGCCTTTCCAGCGCGTTAATATGTGTGGTGAATTTGTCCCGTCCCGTTGCCGTAATTTGATACGTGGTACTTGGTTTACGGCCAATAAATTGTTTATTGACCAGCAGCATACCTGCTTTTTCCAGGCCTTTTAGGTGACTGGCTAAATTGCCATCGGTTAAATCCAATAAGTCTTTGAGGGTATTAAAATCAACGGTGTCGTTTACCATTAGGGCACTCATAATGCCCAGACGAATCCGACTGTCGAAGTTTTTATCCATTCCCTCAATTAAACTTTTCATTATGTGGCGATTTGCGTTTGTTTATTCCGATTTCTTCTCATATTTCAGGTACATCACAATGCCATACAGAATGTGTACCACCCCAAAACCTAAAGTCCACAGAAATAAGCCATAGTTTAGCAGTAATGCAGCCAAAAGGCCCAAAAATATTTGAGTGTAGGCCAGTATGTGCAAATCGTGTTTCGAATATTTAGCCGCATTTAACAGGGCCAAACCATAGAATATTAACATGGCAGCAGCTATCAATTGAATGCTACCGTTTATAATTAGTGTAAGGCAGAAAAGGCCCCCGGTGGCTAATACCGTAAAAAGACTTATAACCATATTTTTTGCTGAGGGCGTCCAAAATGCAACCCCTTGTTGTTTACTCTTGCGATAGCTGATAACATAAGCAGAAACAAGCGCTCCCACCAGCACAAACAGGCCATCGGCTACCAGCGCCAGACGGAAATAGTGTGAGTTGCTTCCGTTTAGAAGACGTAAATAGTCGTCGTATTTAACATTGCCTGAATGTAGCAGAAGCAGATACGCTAGTACCGCGCCTATGAGTGCGAAGCTGCCAACTGCAATTCCTGATAAGCCGCTTAACGATAAAAATTTCGACGAAGCTTCCATCATCTGACGGATATGCTTCAAATCTTCATTCGGTCTGTTTTGTGTTTCCATTTTAAAAGAACTTTGAATTACAAAGTAAAATCAAAATTTTGTATTTTTCAATTTATTGTGAATTTATTTTTTGTTGGCGTTGCCTTTTGCTTTACCAGAAAATTGAGACAATCACCCAATAGCCCTGAAAGGGCGACAAGCTAAAGCATAGGGCAACGCCCTATGTATACGATCAAAAAAAACATCGCCCTGAAAGGGCAAGAGCCAAATAGTAATGCAATTTTTATGGATGTGGGTAATTCATCTAATTATTGAACAAAATTATTGGGTAGAGAACCACACAAAAATGAGTGTTTAGGAATATACTATCAATTGAGAGGTGCAATATGGATGAATTATTTCTGGCTGTAGCCCTTTCAGGGCGATGAAACGTTTGAATATCATAACACAGGGCGATGCCCTGTGCTGATGCTCCAAGACTTTCAGCCTTGATCAACAGTATTCCATCAAGCCCTTCAGGCGCAAATCAATCCTGCCATACCTATTGTTTGGGGTATTTAATCTTTTTAACCCCTAACCCTTTACTCCTAACCCCCTTGAGGGGGAACTACTCCCCGCAAATTGGAGCGTTGCAACAAAATAATTTGTTTAATCCGTTTAATTCGAGGTTGTCTATAAACTAAGTGTTTAAAATATAAAGTTCAAATACAAGGCTTGCGAAGTCATAAAAATCAAGGAGTTTACTTTTCGTAAATGACTGTTTTTATGACAAGCGTAACGAAGTAGTTGACTTTATAGACAAACACTAATTCGAGGTTGAAAAATGAGCAAGCATAATGCAGACGTCGGGCTTTTAAGACAATCTTTATATTTTTTGATCTGGCCTTTCAGGCCGCATTTTGTTTTTTGTTACCCAAGGCGTTGCCGTTGGGCTGAAATCATCTGCACTTTCAGTGCGAAAAACTGCAAAAAGGATGAATTTGCAGGTGTAACAAAATCAGTGCCTGTTCATAAAATTAAGGCTTGCGCCACACAATGTTTTTTTGCCACGTACTCATTTGTGATATGCCCCCTATTGCGCGCAAGATTTTTAGCTGGGTCAGTGTCAGGGGTTAGGGTGTGTGCGGTGGACTTTTATTCGGCCATTACTTTAAATACTTCCGGTCCACAAAGTCAAAAGTTAGGCTATAAAGTCCAACTTCTGACTTTATAGCCTAACTCCAAAAGGGTTACCGGTTTTATTTCATTTATGAATCACTTTCTGTAAACGTACCCGAAAAACGGTAGCTGGTACCATCCCGCTCATAATCGTACCACACCGTAAAAACGCCTGTTTGAGGCGAATAAGTCCCGCCACCATCGGTTATAGCCAGGTCATCCCATGCCGCCACCAACAGCGAATGATCTTCGTTTACCGTGAGTGTGAGGCCATACGTTGCGATGTTATCCTGCGATTCGGCATAGGCCAGATGATACAGCCGCACAGTATTGGCATTTACAGCTTTGAGCATACGGGTGGCCGTGACAGATGTGGAATCACCCGCCGACGAACCATCGGTCCTCTCGTAGTAATACCCTTCCAGCTGATAGGTGCCCGAATAGGCGTTGACAAAAGTGTACGACTGAATTAAAACGGTATCGGTTGGCCTTATCGTGATATAGTCGGGTAGTGAGACAGAGCTGATTTTGAACGTCAGCGCATAAAGCGAGTCGCAATGCAACGACGCCGGGCTCAGGTAAACAGGCATTTGTCCGTACACCGCCCCGGCCTTTATCACCACGTTATTGTCGGGGATGCGGTAGAACGACGATGCCAGATGACGGTATTGCACATCATCGGCTTTCAGATATTTAAAGTTATAGTCGTCAATGGGTGTTGTGCCCGCTTCCTCCACCGTTACCGTGATGTCGCGGTCGATGTTTAGGCTGCCGCCGGTGGCTATGGCGATAAAGGTCGCCTGTTCCACAGAATCGTTATAGGGGATCTCTACCACCGACATCCCCATGTTGGTCGTTTCGTCCGAACCCACAATATAAACTTGTTTGTAGTATTGCTCTTCGTCCAGTGGACTATCTTCACTGCAGCCTGCTAACACGGCAGGCAACAGGTACAAAAATGTTATTATTCGTTTCATAGATCTTATTTTTTATTTGCGTATTGTGTTTTAAATCAGAGATTCCACTTGAGCAACAGAAACCCGATTTCTCCTGACCCCTTGTTTCTGTTTTACCATCCCGGATTTTGTACCAGTCTGGAATTTTTGTCCAGAGCACTTTTGGGAATGGGCCAGAAATACATTTTAAACGACCACGTGCGCTGCGTCAGGTTGTTGTTGAGGGTGGTGCGGGTATAGTATTTTTCTCTCTCGGAACTTTTGGCCCGCACATTCATGCCTACTATGGGTTGGTTGTAGGCTTCCGGGGCATCCAGCCAGCGACGCAGGTCATGATAGCGCCTGCCTTCGCAGGCAAATTCTACCTGACGCTCGTGCTTAATGGCGGCCCGGATCGTTTCAGGGCCCGACAGTTCGGCGGCCGACAGACCCGGTTGCCCTGCCCGGTAACGTATCCGGTTAACAGCGTCCCGAATAGCATCCACATCGCGCGTCACCGTGATGCCTGTGGCTTCGTCGGTATATGGTGCCTCCAGTTCGTTGAGTGCCTCGGCATAGTTGAGCAATATCTCAGCATATCGAAACAATGGAAACCATTTGGCATAGATGGATCCCGAAGCCCGCATATTGTCCTCGGGATGGTTGTATTTGATGCAGGTGTAACCCGTGTGGTTATAGTCGTCAGGAAAAGCGATAGATGGGCCGGCCGTGCCGTCGGAGTAATAGGTCACCTCATAATTGCTGTACCCTTCTGTGCCGGTATACGAGGTGCCGGGCCAGTAGGAATGCGAAAAGCCTATGGTGGCATAAAAGCGCGGCTCACGGTTGGCATACATGCGGGCCGTCCCCGAGGTGTAAACAGTATAGCCGCCGAGACTTTTGCTTTGCCCTGTGGGCTCATAAGCCACTTCCGCGCCAGGGTACGGATAGTCGGCACTCGATTGGTTGATGTCGAAACCATCCTTCATCTTATAGGCATCGATGAGGTTCAGCGTCAGGTTTAGACCGTTGCCGCCGCCCAGCTGAGAGGGCGATGAGAGCCACAGCGGACTGTCGCCGCCTCGCGGATCCACTTCACAGGCCCAGATATATTCAGCACAATTGCGGATGGTCACCTCGCCGTTGAACAGCGATTTGTACGATCGGTAAGGATCAATGTCTCCGGCGCCATCCGGAAAATCGGCATCCGGAACATTGGCCGGCAACGAATCGGTGGTGGCCTCTTTGTATATCACGTTAAGCTTGTACAGCCCTGTCTCCATGAGCCGCCTGGCTGCCACTGCGGCGCGGCCCCACTTGCTGTTGTCGGTCGTCTGCGATATAAAAGGTGTGCCATCCTGACGCGTCCAGTCAGAGTAAGCCGAATTGCCGTTGAAAAGCGGGCTGGCAGCCGTGAGCAACACCCGCGACTGCACTGCCAGTGCAGCTCCGCTGGTAGGACGGTAGATGTTGGAACCTTCGCGCGTTGATGGCAGGTAACTGATGGCCTGTTCCATATTGTCAATGATATAGTCCACGCATTGGTCGTAGCTGTTACGCTCATACATCAGATTTTCGGCCTCATCATTAAAGTCTGTCAACTCATCGGGCGGTAAGGGCACGGGCCCGTATTGCTGTAGCAGGAGATAGAGAAAATAACCCCTGAAAAAATACATCTCACCGGTGTAAGTACGTTGGGTGCTCACCGACAAATCCTCACACTCATCCATGCGGGCCAGAACAGTGTTGGCTTTACGGATGCCTTTGTACCACGTAGCGTAGTTGTTGTAATAGTAGTTGGCCGTGGCAGGCGTTATCTCATCAAGCAGAAACTTGATGGCCGCATGACGCCCATCGTTCCACGAAAAGAAATTCTCATCCGAAGCCCCCTGATACGGCGACCACGAATTGGTCCACAATCGGTCTTCGTCGGGCAGATAGTTGGCAATGCCATTGATGTAGCCGAGCAGCTTCTCTTCATCCACAAACACACTGTCGAGAACCGTGATGTCGTAAACATATTTGTCCACATCCAGATAGTCGTTGCACGAGTGGCTGCCGATGCTGAGCAACAGGGCAACCCCAACCATCTGTATAAATCGTATTACTTTATTTTTATGTTTCATAAGTTTTGTGTTCTTAATTAAGCACTTGATTTTCATTGCTGATGCGATGTTTGATGTAATCTGTTTTTTGAGTGGCACAAGGCGCTTGTAACAACCGGTATTTTGCACGCTTCACGCCTTCTGCCACAGGCTAACCTGCCGTTAAAAGGCCACGATAAGCTGTAGGGTGTAAGTACGCTGAAGCGGATAAACCGCGCCGTTGGCACTGGCCTGTTCGGGGTCCCACAGTTTCACATTGTCCCACACCGCAATATTGCTGGCCGTAAAACTAAGTGTGGCAGCCGACAGACCATAACGGGCAAGCCATGACTCATTAAAACGATAAGCCACCTCGGCATTTTTAAAACGTAAAAACGATGCATCGGCCAGCCAGAATGTCGAATTGCGGTTGTTGTTGGCATTTTCGCCATAGGTAAGACGCGGAAAACGGGCATTGGGGTTCTCTGTGGCTGTGGTGCCCGAGAACGACGCAGGCGTCCAGCGGTTATTCTGATTGGCCACAATGGTGAGGATGTTACCCTCCTCCTCTCCTTTAAAAGGATAATAACCGTCGCCACCCAGAAAATAACTCACCTGGTCCTGTCCGGTAAAAAAGGCACTGAACGACCAGTTTTTCCATTTTAGCTCGGCCGCCAACCCATACTCCAAACGCGGTACATTGGAATAATCCAGCGGCACCTCGTCGTCGCCATCAACAACGCCATCGCCGTTCACATCCTTGTATTTGATGTCGCCCGGCAGGTAGTTCGACATGAAAGTTTGCTCAGGACTGCTGGCAATGTCTTCTTCATCTTTGAAGAGACCCAGGGCAATGAGTCCACGTTGCACACCATAGGGCACACCCGTGTACGACTGGTACGGATAGTTGATGCCTGTTTGTTCCCAGTGGGTTACTTCGTTGCGCGAGAAGGTGAAATTACCTCTCACCGTTAGTGCGATGCCGTCGCCAAATGGCTGCATATACGACAGGTTACCGTCGGCACCCCAGCTCCGCATGGACCCGGCATTGACCCACGGACTCTCGGCAGCTCCCACTTCGTAGGGGATGGTGACGCGTTGCTGATAGATGTCGTTGGCCTCCGACAGAAAGCCATCAACCGTAAGGTCGAAACGTGATTTGAAAAATTTGGCATCAAGACCGATGTCGTATTTGGTGGTGGTTTCCCACTTCAGATTATCCACGCCCACTTTTCCCTCGGTCACACTCTGACCCCAGTTGTTGGCGCTGTAGTTCATGAGCGACAGGTACGGAAAGCGTTCATCGGTGCTGCCATTGCCCACCTTTCCCCACGAGGCTCTTAGTTTCAGATAATTAACAAACGGTAAATGCCCTTTTGTCCACTGGTATTGCGTAGGCACCCACCCCACCGAAACAGCCGGGAAAAAGCCGTATTGCTCACCCGGTTTAAAATTCTCGGAGCCCGAATAACCACCATTCAACTCCACCAGATAGGTGTCGTTGTACGAGTAAGTGGCGCGCCCCGACAGCGCCTGGTAACGTACCGGAATAACACTGTCGTAGTCGCTGCCATCGGTGTTACGTTCATCCTGTCGGTAGGCGTGCAGCAGTCCCGTAATGCGGTGCTGATTGCCCAGCAGACGGTTGTAGTTCACCTGACCTTCAAAATAGAGCGAACGTGCCAGATAGGCCGTCTGCCAGTAGCTGGCATCGGTGCCCGACACCGTTTTATGGGTGATTAAACGCCCGTCGTTTTGACGCCCCGAAGCATAATAGAGATCCGGCATCTTATTACGTCCCGAGCGGTGATCGCCGTAGTAAGTCCACGAAAAGAGCGCGTTGGCCGTTAAACCCGGAAGAAGAAAGGACATATCCTGCGTCAGCTTCATCTTCAGGTTTACCGTATTTTGGCTCGTACGCCGATAACCCGTGTAGTTGAGAAGCACATAAGGTGTTATCTGGTTGCCATTGCTGCCATAAGCAGCCAGCTGCCCGTTGCTGTATTTAACAGGAACTGTGACAGGCGACAGGTTGGCCTGCGCGTTCCAAAGCGCATCGTTATTATCGCCATAGCCCGGCGCATTCTGTTCAGATATGATGTCTTCCAGGTTCAGCGACAGCTGCGTGGTCGGCGTCAGATCCATATCCACATTCGAGCGGAAATTGTATTTGTGATAGTTAACGTTGACATCGTATTTATTGGCCGATGCATCCTGTTTAAAGATGCCGTCTTTGTTTTGGTAGCCCAGACTAACATAGTACCGGGCATTGGTGCCTCCGCCCGAGATGTTCAGATTGTACTGCCCGTAGTACGAATGGTCTTTCAACAGCACATTGCGCCAGTTTACATCGGGATATAAATCCGGGTCGAGACCCGTCTCAAAGAGGCTGACCTCCACATCCGAATATTTCTCTTCGAGGCCGCGCACCACACGTGCCTCGTTGGCCAATCGCGCATAGGTACCCGCATTCACATATTCGGGCAGACGGCCACATTCGGTATAGGTGCGGTTGGCTTTCACGTTAACCTTTAGTTTACCGGCCTTACCCCGTTTGGTGGTGATCAGCACCACGCCGTTGGCACCACGTACGCCATACACGGCTGTGGCCGACGCATCTTTCAGTACCGAGAACGACTCAATATCCACGGGGTCAATATCGTTCAGGTTGCCTTCTACCCCGTCGATGAGGACCAGAGCACTGGCGTTGGCGCCAAAGGTGCTGATGCCCCGGATCCAGAACTCTGAATAGTCGTTGCCTGGCTCGCCGCTGCGGCTCAGACCGATCACTCCGGGTACCCGTCCTGCCAGCATATTACTCAACGACACCGCCGGAACCTGTAAATCGGAAACATCAACGGAGGTGATGGCTCCTGTCGTCGTGATTTTGCGTTGCGTGCCATGCCCCACCACTATCACCTGGTCCAGCTCGTCGATGTCTGCCGACAGGGCGATTTTTAGCCGCGTATGGTTATCTGTTACAATCATCTCATGAATCCTGAACCCGATGAACGAGAACATCACCGTGTCGCCATGCGCCACACCTTCCAGATTAAAACGACCATCCATATCGCTGATGGTGCCGTGTGATGTGCCTTTAATGGCAATATTCACACCCGGCAGTGGGGCGCCGTTTTCTTCCATCACCGTGCCCATTATGAGGTAAGCCCCTCCGGACTCCTGCGCACGGACATTCCCCATCATCCCTGCCAAAAGCAGCAGGAAAAGGCTGTTGATTATTGTTTTTATATACATCTATTTTGTTTTTTATGGTCACATGAAACGCTCCGGAATTAATCATCTTCTTGTGTGTGATATAATTCCCGTGGCCCGTTCCATTTGTTTATAATTTGGTTTTCACTATTAACGCCTCCCTCCTCCCTGCTAACTGCTCCCTGCTCCCCGCTCACTCAATCGCCAGTTTCCGCACCACGCCCGATCCCCAGCATTCGCAGATGATGAAATTGCCATCTTCATCAATGGAAATGCCATAGGGCAAAGAGAACAGCGCTTCCAGAGGTTCGCCGTCTTTATGGCCACCCGTGAGCGGCTTACCAGCCAGCAGACTCACAAAATCCGATTTGCGGTCGCACTTCAAAATGGTGTGCCCGTCAATGTTTACCACATAGATGTTACCATCGGCATCAACGGTGAGGCCTCCCGGATAGTAAAGCTGCGCCGTTTCGAGGCGGTGACCCGTGGCCGTACCCTGTCCGTTGCCGCCCATCCACAGCTCCACCGTCTCACCGTCTTTGCTCAGCCGGTAAACCGCCTGCGTGCTGTATACCGTGTAAAAAAAACAATCGTGCCACGCACTGTAGGCCAAATTGTTGTGACTGCCATTGCCACGGGGAAGGTCCTCGGACAGAACTTCAACATTGCTGGGGTTCTTCATCTCCAAACGCCCGAACTTGCCGGTGCTGTCGAAAAAATAGAGCCACGCCTCCGTCGCATCAAAGGCCGCCGACCAGATGTCGCCGTTGAAGCCGGCTATGGACGAGACAAAGAGCTCTGGCTCCCACAGGTTGTTATAATCAAGAAGGTATATCTTGTGAGGACTGGATTTTCCCACGAAATAGACTTGTTGGCGGTTGGCGCTCACGGCGGGCGTACCTGTATAGAAATTGGTTTGAAGCGTGCTCACTTTGTTGTCGTCAACGGCCACATAACGGAGGTTACCCGCGTACATCTCGGCCACAATAATGTCGCCGCCCGTAACAGCCGCAACCCCATACAGGTAGTTGAAACGGGCCTCCGAAAGCGTGCCATCAACCAGCGTGTTGTCGCCAACTACCCCACTGATGGTCGATACATTTTGTTCCACGTGGTACCTGAAAGTCCTGTCAAAGACCACCGTATCCTCTTCCACCACAACGGTTACGCTATTGTCGCCATCGCTCTGTTTGGGCACCTGGCAATAAATGGTGTTGTTGTTAACCCCCAAAACAGTGGCCGCTCGTTCGTCCGACGAAAAGAGAACCTGTATCTTCGATATATCCGACCCAAAGTTGAACCCCTTCACAATAAATTTGGTGCGAATGCCACCACTGTCGGGCATAAAGGCATCAAGCTGCACCGGAAGCGACGGGTCGCGAACCTCCCCGGGTGACGTATCGTCGTCGTGGCACGAAACCAGTATCAGCAACAGCAGCAGCGTTGTCAACAGTAGCCGAAGACCCATAATGACAGGCTCAACGGCACGTACTTGCGCAACCCCTTCGGTGGGTTTGGTCTGAAATGTTTTCATATGTTTATAATTTGTTTGTTAAGGTCATATGGAACTCGCCGGGACAATCATACTTCTGTGTGTGAATCAATTCCCATGGCTCGTTTCATATGTTTATAATTTGTTTGTTAAGGTCATATGGAACTCGCCTGGCTTAATCATCCCCCTGTGTGTGAAACAATTCCCATGGCTCGTTTCATATTAATATCTGTTTTTATCTGATTGTTAATGTGTTGATTTTATTTTGCCCCCTTCGGATCAGGGCATAGCATTCCCATATCCCCTTTGGTGGAATTTATTTTGTAAATGATGGGTAATGCCCGGTTCAGACGTGGTGACCCTGATATTGAGTGACCCGACTGTGTTTAATCCCGTAAATAATTATTGTGAGAAATATGTTACGGCGCGCGCAAAGCAATGCATACCGGAGCCGATATGGCCGTGTGTGAGAAATTTTTCATAATTTTGATGTGTTAATTTAACTGACTTTGGTTAATTAATAAGCCTGCTGCACGTCGCCAAACTGTTGTAGCGGGCTTTTTTTGTGTTTTATAGGTGTTTCATAAGACGTTTAATAAATAGTGTGTTAGAATTTAATTCTTCTAATTATTTATATATGATTTGTTCTAAATAGTCTTGATATATCCTTGCTTATTGGTATTTACTTTGATTTGTATTGTAATACAATACAAATATATACTATTTTATAATATTTCACAATACATTTTTATACTCTAATTTCGTATAATATTATAAACCTCTTAAAATACAGTATTCAATTGTATTATATTACTGTATAAAAAAGTTTTAAGTGTCTCGTAAATGAGCAGAATGAATAGGATTAAGGAAGTATTAAAGGAGCAAGGACGAACACAAACTTGGCTAGCTGAGAAGATTGATAAAAGTTATGTAATTGTTACCAATTATTGTAATAACAATGCACAACCAAGCATTGAGGTACTTCGAAAGATTGCCAAAATTTTGGACGTTGATGTTCGAGAATTATTAGTCCCTACCAAAGATAATGGCCAAGATAAACAGTAATTAAATTATTTAGTTTTCTTCTTCTGGAAGAATAATTTTCACACAAGATATTCCACTGCTTTTACTCAATGAATGGTTATATTCATTTATTTTTATTTTAATAAGTATTAGTTTTCAGTATATTAGAGGGTTGTTTTTGAATACTTTAGTGGTGAAATTTTTAATTATAAGTGTCTTTATTTAATAAAGATGTGTTATGTAGCTACTTACTTAAGGCAACGTCCCGATAATTACATTAATAGGTGTGTTACATACAGGCTTAATGACCGCAATACTATGGCACTAATAGAATTTGAAGAAAAGGAAATAGAACTAATTATAAATTCGATTAAAAAGCGACAAGAGATTTTTGATAGTAATCCCGAGTTCTATGACAAACGCAAAAAGGACTTACAGAAAATCCTAAGTCAATTGGACAGTTACTTTATTGATTTGACTCCTCTTCAAAAAGCCTTGATTTCTGGCTGTATTAAAGACTATATTGACTACTCCAACAATGAATTTTTAAGGTTATCAGATTATGAGATTTTTAAGATAAGAGAATTGAAATTTAATGAATTCAATGAGACGGACATAGCATTGATTGCGCTTAAAAAGCTTCAAGACAAATCCAATACAAAAAGAAAAACTCTCAACTCAATACTAGAGTATATCAATTTATTGTTGAAAACTGAAAAAATCTATTATTCAATCTTAAATGACGGGAAAATATATAAAGCAGCGATAATGATTTCTGATAAAAAAGGTTTAAGAATTGACATGGAAGGTGCATTATTAGAGGACTTTAAATTTGAAAATATATTAGGAGATTCTTATATGACTTATGATAAACCCAAAATTGTTCTTAACAAATTAAAAACATATGGAGAGCATTGTGATTTGACAAAGAATCAACGACGATTTTTAAAAATAATAGAAAAAGCTTGTGTGTAATATTTAGTGGTATGAGCGGTTGGCATGACCCAGCAATTAACCTCAGATGGAACCGCTCTGGTGATACAACAACTGCCTATAAAGGACTTTCTGTCTGTTGATAATATTTTTGGGAAGAATGCCCATGCTTGCCTTGTGCACTTTGGCTCATAAGTTTATTTTTACAATTTATTTTTAATAGGCTTTAGTTTTCAGTATATTAGTGGGTTTTTTTTGTAAAAACGACATGAAGGCTGTTTATAAAGATGTTTTCGTTTGATAAAGATATATATTAGGTAATTGCTATTTAATGCGAGAAATGTTAATGACGATATGGGGGCGTTGTGCGGCATACTGAAAAGAGCCCACGCACAAATAGCACATTTGGTTTTTGCCGACACAAAAACCGACCTTGAAAAACCAATAGAGCTATTTTTTTGCCGTCGCTCGCTGGATAAATATTAACTTGCAGTAGTTGGAATTTTTATAATGGAAATTGAATAAATGAAAAATAAGAAATCAGTACAATCAATAGAACCGAATATTGCAGATTTAGCCAACGGATGGCTAAGAAAGTTTAAACTGCCTTACAAATTAGAGCAGGAATCTGTTAATGCAGAAATTGATAAAGCCCTTTCTGACTACTTCACCAAAAATGGTGGTGCAGGTGCAAATCGACCAGATGCCAAAATATTACTTCAAGACAAAAATTTAGACTTCTACCCAGTTCTTATCGAGTACAAAGGCTATAAAGACAAACTTGTAAAACTTGATAAAGACGGACAAATTGAAAACCGAACTTCTAAAAATGAACCTCACTTTAAAAACATCAACTCGTTTGCAGTAAACGGAGCTGTTCATTACGCAAACGCTTTACTTCATCATACAAGCTACACCGATATTATTGCAGTCGGTATGACAGGCTATAAAGATGAAACAGGGAAAGTTCATCACGAAATTGGCGTTTATTATGTTTCAAAAAGCAATTTAGGTGCAGGACAGAAAATTGGCGACTTTACCGACTTTTCATTTTTAGCACCGAAAAATTTTGACGGTTTTATTGAAACAGTAAAAAAGCTTCAACTCTCACAAGAAGAACTTGACAAACTAAAAGAACAACGGGAAAGAGAAATTGACCAAAGTCTTGTAAAACTCAACAATGACATTTACCATAATGAAAAAGGATTGGGAGAAAATGACCGTGTTTATTTAGTGGCAGCATCAATTATAGCAACACTTGGAATTCCAGGCAAAGTTGCACCACTTGAAAAATCCGATTTAAAATCTTCTTCAGAAAATGGATATAGAGATGGTGATTTAATGATTAAAAAGATTGAATCCTTTTTAAGTCATAAAGAACTTCCTGATGAAAAAAAACAACTTATAATAAGAACACTCTCTAACACACTTCTTACAAATAACATTAATAAAGTTGAAGACGGTGAGAGCCAATTAAAAAGGGTATTTGCAAAAATTGTAGATGATTTAGGAATCTACTACAAAATTGGTTTGACCACCGATTTTACAGGCAAACTATTCAACGAAATGTACGGTTGGTTGGGCTTTTCACAAGACAAATTAAATGATGTTGTACTTACACCTTCCTATGTCGCTTCACTCTTAGTCAAATTATCGAGAGTAAACAAAGACTCATATGTGTGGGATTTTGCAACAGGTTCAGCAGGTTTATTGGTTGCTGCAATGAATGAAATGCTTAATGATGCAAAAAACACCATTAAGTCCCCAGATGAACTAACTCAAAAAGAAATCAAAATCAAAGCTGAACAATTACTTGGATTAGAGTTACTCTCAAGTGTTTATATGTTAGCCATCCTCAATATGATTTTGATGGGTGACGGTAGCTCTAACATTTTGAACATTGACTCGATTAAAGATTTTGACGGAAAATATGGTTTTGGGAAAACAGACAGTAAATTCCCTGCGGATGCTTTTATTTTAAATCCACCATATTCTGCTTTAGGCAACGGGATGAACTTTGTTGAAAAAGCATTAGGAATGATGCACAAAGGTTATGCAGCAATTATTATCCAAAATTCAGCAGGTTCAGGTAGAGCAAAAGATTATTGTAAAAGGATTTTAGAAAAGCATACATTATTGGCAAGTATCAAAATGCCTGTTGATATTTTTATAGGGAAATCAAGTGTACAAACCAATATTTATGTTTTCAAAGTGAATGAAAAGCACCATAAAGATGAAATAGTTAAGTTCATTGATTTTTCAAATGATGGTTATTCACGAGCAAATCGTAAAAAAGGAAGTAATAATCTTAGGGATACAGACCAAGCTAAAGAACGATATGAAGAAGTGGTGAACTTAGTTCGTTTTGGGAAAAGCAAACTCAAAATTTTCACAGAAAAAGAATACTACGAAGGTACTATTGACCCAAGGAATGGTGCCGATTGGAACCAATCATCACCTATAGACACGAAACCTACTTTACAGGATTTTAAAAATACAGTTAGTGGTTATTTATCTTGGGAAGTAAGTACAATTTTAAAAGAGCAAAACATTTTAGGTAAAAGCTTGGGAAAGTAGAAACCCCACTCAACGAGAAACTAAAAAATGTTGAGTGGGGTGATTACAGAATTGAAGATGTCTTGCAATGGCAACCTCAAAAAGAAATAGACCCATTAAAGCTTGAAGAGTTAAAAGATGAATCAGAACCATTTTATCCATTTTACGGTCAAGCAACAATTGACAATGGAATAATTTCCTATAACCAACTTACTAAGGATGTATTAAATAATTCTGATGGAAAACCAACAATTTTAATTCATTCAAACAATCAAAATATAGTTTTTTTAGAAACACCTTTTTACTTAAAAGACGGTCACGGTGCAACAAGCGTATTGCAATGTGATGGATTGAATCGAGTTAATCAAATGTTTATTATCGCCTCAATTGAGAAGGTAATAAAGCGTAAATATTCGTACAACAATAAAGCAACGAAAATCGAATTGAAAAATACGATAATAAGTCTTCCAGTTAAAAACGGAGCTGTAGATTTTGATTTTATGGAAAGGTTTATTATCGAATTAGAAAAAGAACGTTTTGAAGTATTTGAAAATTTCTTATCAACTACAGGACTAAACGAATACGAAATAACTTCCAAAGAACAAATGGCTTTAGATAACTTCAAGAACTTAAATTGGGAATCATTTAATCTTGAAAGTTTATTTGGTAAATCTACTCGTGGAAGACGATTAAAAAGTGCCGACCGTGTTGCAGGAACATTGCCATTTATTACAGCAGGAGAAACTGACGAAGGAGTTTCTGCTTTTATTGGGAATGACGTTAAAGTTTTTTCAGCTAATACCACAACCATTGATATGTTTGGTTCAGCCAAATATAGAAACTTCAAATATGGCGGAGACGACCATATTGCAGTTGTTCATACGGACAAACTGCCAAAATACGCATCTGTTTTTGTGACTTCTGCAATTCACAAATCATCATACAACGGACAGTTCAACTATGGTAGAAACTTCTACGCAAAAGACGCTGACGTATTAGATATTTCACTACCAGTAAAGGACGGAAAACCTGACTATGGAACTATGGAAACGGTTATTTCTGCCATTCATAAATTGGTAATTAAAGACGTGGTTTTGTACGTAGAGAAAAAAGAAAATAGAATTAACCGAACTGACTGAAAATGCCAACGCTTAAAGCCATACACATTTGCAATTCGCACCAGCCAACTCGCAAACCGAAATTGCAAAGGAGCTTGTCTGTTTCCCATCGCTTTTTTGCCGACCCTAAAAACTATTTTTTTCGGAAACGGCAGTGCTTCGATTGAGCAGATTTAAGATTGTAGTAAATTGACAATTAACTGATAATGAATAAAGCCCAGCACACAATCGAGTAGACTGCCGCTAGGCTAAAAGCCTGGCGGAGAGCCTCTCACACCACCGGCCGTACGCGAGCTCTGCTCCCACCTTTCGTTCAAAATATTCACAGGATATTTTTCACTCGGGTGCATATACGGCGCTTCGTACCTTGATGGGTTAAGCGACAAATGAAGTCCCGGCACTCGACCCGCCATCCGTTGCCAACCATTAAAAAGAGACTAACACAATGAATATCGACTCAGTAAAAAAAGCATTGCAAGAACTTCGAGAAATAGATACAACAAACGATTATGCTTATGAGCAAGTAATATGGAAATACTTAACTTGTGTAAAACTTCCGATATTCGTTTATACGCTACCGAAAGATTCTGTAGTTTTTAGGACACGAACACATGATAGAGATAACTATTTTCTAAATATCTCTGATATTGGACTTACGCCTAAAAAGTTTGTTACTGATTTTGGTAGATGTAATAGACCTAATCAGTCCGTTTTTTACGCCTCAGAAAACAGACCGACTTCATATGCTGAATTAGTTAAAAGCTGGTCGAAAAAGGGACATAAAGTTGGTGATTCAATATTTGTAACAATTGGAGCATGGAAGCTAAAAAAAGACCTTGACTTGATATTAGTATCAACGCCTAATCCTGAAGAAAGAATTTCAGAATTTGATAAGGAAAACGGAGTTTATTTAGATAAATATATAGCCGAATTTAGTCAAGAAGAACAAGAAAATTTAAAAGAGATTTATAAATTTCTCTTTGAATTCTATAGGAAACCTTCCGATGATGATAACCAAATACTTTATTATTTGACAACAGGTTACGCTAATATTGCATTGGCACATAATGACGCAAAAGCATATGGAGTATATTATCCAAGTGTTCCTTTTTTGCATCAAGGAGTGAATTTTGCAATAAACGGAACATTTGCAAAAGAGAATCTTGAATTAATTCGTGCATTGAGAAATAAATTTACTATCAGTTTAAATGAAGCTGGGGAACCAGTTTTTCGGGAAACAGATATGAAAGAAGCTATAGAAATAGACAATTTAAAAAATTTGATTAAATGGGACTAATAACGGTTGGCAATATATAGGAGTATGAGCGGTCGGCACGACCTAGCGATTACTCCAGGTTGAACTACATCCCGGTAGAACTACAACAAAATACTATGGACCTACTGTCGTTTTTTTATGTTTTTGGGAAGAATGCCCATGCTTTCCTTGTGCAGCTTCTGCTCCTAAGTTTATTCTCTCAATTTATTTTTTAATACGCTTTAGTTTTCAGTATATTAGGGGGTTGTTTTTGCGAAAACGATATGAATACTGTTTGTTGCCTTCGTTTGATAAACGATATATTAGGTAATTACTATTTAATGCGAAAAATGTTAATAACGATATGAGTGTGTTAGCGTTCATGTAAAAAAAGTGCAACTATCAACCAAAAAAGAAAATTATGGGAGATTTAACTTTTGATAAAATACTATTATTGACAATATTTTTTGTTCCAGGTTTTATATACTTAAAAGCATATAGATTATTCATTGCAGAAACAAAAACAGACTTTTCGAAAGATTTTTATGAGGCTATAGGATTTAGCTTTCTAAATGCATTAATATTCTCTTATCCCCTTTTTAAAATTCATAATGACAATTTTATAGAGAATAATCCTGTTCTATATTTTATTTTCTTAGGTTTAATTATTCTTATTGCACCAATAATAGCTGCATTTCTATTTCATCTACTTTCAAAGAAAAAAATATTTTCAAAATATTTAATAACTCCCACAAAGAGTGCATGGGATTCTTTCTTTTCGAAAAGAGAAAGTTATTATGTAATTGTAACTTTAAAAAATGACAGAAAAATAGGAGGAAAATATGGTACTAATTCATATTCCTCCACATATCCAATTCCTAAAGAATTATATATTGAAGAAGTTTGGGAGTTAAATAAAAAAGACGGATTTGTTAAAAAAATAGAGCAAACAGAAGGTATGTTAATTACAGAAAATGAAATATCCACAATTGAATTTTTCATATAATCTTGATTATTATGGCAAAAAAAGAAAATTCTAGTTCTAAAGGAACAAGCAAAACAGTTAAAATACACAAACGAAGTGTAGTTGGAGACAAAGTCAAAGCATGGCAACCAACAGTTGATAGAACGACTACTCCACCAAAAAAGAGTAGTGAGGATAAGAAAAAGTAAATGTCATTTATATCATTTGAAAAAAACAAAACACGAAACGCTAACATTTTATAAATTCCATGGCGGCCTCAGTGGTACGCCAACAGCGGACTCCCGCATGTTTTCCTTGTCCGTATGCGGACAGGAAATCACCCGCAATCCACCACGTAACTTATAATTTTCCGTTGGCAACCATAATAAGAGACATACAATGAAACAGATACTTTTACTTTTAGGATTTCTGATTTTAATAAGTTGCAATTCAAACAAGACCGGAAAGAATGAAATAATTCAGCAACCTGTGGATAAAGTTGACTCGATTTTGAGTGAAAAACACCAGCGATTTATTGAATTCAAAAAAAGACTTCCAAAATACAATTTGCCTATTGAAATACATTGTGGATTTGATAGTATGGTAAGTCTAACGGATTATAAGGATTTTAGAGATTTCATTCCGACTAAAATGGAAGAGATTTATGGTTATGTTAATACTAATCAGACTTCAGACCTAATTTTGTTCGGACGAGTGGGTGATGATTTATATCCTTATATTTATTCATTCGACAATAATGGAAATATTCTAGACTCTTTGTTTCTAATAATTAATCCTTGTGGACAAGCTGATGAATTTTATATACCAAACTCTTTTGCTTTTATTGACAACAATGGACAGATTAGCATGATTGATACAAGTTTATACATTCACTATATTGACAATATGAATTATAAGATAGATTCAACAATTATTACAATGATTGAAATGAAAGTTGACAAAAATGGTAAATTTAAAGAGATTAAGAAGGAAATAAAACAAATTACGGTTGCCAATATATAGGAGTATGAGCGGTCGGTACGACCCAGCGATTACTCCAGGTTGAACGACACCCCGGTCGGACTACAACTAAATACTATGGACCTATTGTCTTTTTTTTATGTTTTTGGGAAGAATGCCCATGCTTTCCTTGTGCAGCTTCTGCTCCTAAGTTTATTTTTCAATTTATTTTTAATAAGCTTTCGTTTTCAGTATATTAGGGGGTTGTTTTTGCTAAAATGATATGAATACTGTTTGTTGCCTTCGTTTGATAAACGATATATTAGGTAATTACTATTTAATGCGAGAAATGTTAATGACGATATGAGTGTGTTAGCGGTAATTTAAAAACAGCATCATACTCACCTCCTAAACCTGACAAACATGGAAAAAATAAGAATTAAAGAGCTAATTAAATTTAGAAGAAAATCTGACCGTTCAAGAATCACACTTGTAAACAATTTAAAATTAAACAAAGCATTAGAAAATGATAGTTCTTCTGGTGGTGATTATTGGATAAGTTGTTTAAGTGCAATCGCAAATGCATTCAAATATGACAACATTGAGCTTCTTGATGAAAAAATTGATTTATTAATTGAAAAAATCAGGACACATGAAGACAAAAGGATTAAAAATCAATTCCAACGAAATATTGATGTTCTATATAATTTTGAAGATTTCGATTTTCAAGAATTAAAGCCTAATGCAGACTTAATATTTCTAAAAAAGCCAACCGACATATCAATACTCGATATTAAAGAATTGCCAATTCAGGCAAAGCCTGACCATGTATTTACATTCTCGATAAATAATAGCGAAGAAATTGGAGCTGTTTGGTTTATAGCTCAACTAGATGGATTTGATAAAGGAGAACTGGGAATGTTTGTGGATATTTTGCATCGCTATTTGATTAAACATTTCTCTAAAGATTTCTTTGTTAACACTTCTAATTGTATTGCAGTTGATGTGAATAAAGCGCAATATGTAAGTTATAAAGACATCGAAGAAGGTAAAATCCCTAATCTACTCGAACAAACAATTGATGATATAAAAAAATTATTATAAAATCTAATCACTATGGCAAGAAATCATAATTCTGACAGAAATGGAAGCGGCTTCAATGACAATACAAAAAGACAAGTCTGGAATAAAGCTCAAATAGTCCCAGGAGTTAATTCAAATACCAGAAGGAAGGATATTTGTGGTGCTTGGATTGAATGGAATAATTATGGAGACACGACAGAAGACGGAACTGGATGGGAAATTGACCATATAAAACCAGTAGCAAAAGGGGGAAATGACCTGCTCTCAAATTTACAACCTCTTCAGTGGCAAAATAATCGAAAGAAAAGTGACGACTATCCAGCATCTAATTATTGTGCTGTGTCAGCATTAAAAGATTAAGATGAATTATTAACAAATAAAAACTACCGCCAACATTTTATAAATTCCATGGCGGCCTCAGTGGTATGCCAGCGGCGGATTCCCGCATGTTTTCCTTGTCCGTATGCGGACAGGAAATCACCCGCAATCCGCCACGTAACTTATAATTTTCCGTTGTGCACAATATTATTCAAACTAAAACGACCTTCAAATCAAGATGTTTTCAAAATTTATACTTAGTGTTCTTTTCATTTTCCAGATTTCTACATTTTGTTGTTATTCAATTGGAAATAGAAGCGGAAATGATATGTCAAGTTCAGAACATTTAATATCAAATGAGACGGATATATATACGCAATGGATTTATCCAATTGCAATGTCAATTACTACATCAATAATTGCATCTTTTGCTTTTTTCCTGATTGTTTATTACTTCCCTGAAAAAAAGAGAAAGAGTAAATTAAGGCAAAAGACAGATTATGAATTTAATGCTATAAAAAATAAATTAAGCAGTCTATTTGATGGTATAATGCGGCGTTCATTACATTCAACTTCTGACTACCAAAGTATAATTAATTCAGGTAAACTAACTCTTGATGACTTAAAAATTGGATTGCAAAATAAGTGCATTAATGAGAGCTATAAAGAATTCAAATTATACAATGAAATATCCCCCTATCTTGTTTCTATTTATGAACCGCTAGAAACGACTAAATCAACTGTTAATGAATTAATAAATAGATTACTAATTCTCTCTCAATACCTTTCAACTTATGAGATATTATTTCTTGAAAAGATACGAGCACATTTAACCACCCAATATCCATTTAATAATCTTAAAAGAATACCCGATACTAAAATTGGAATCGTTACATATTACGATATGAACACTACACTATATAATTCCGCTGGTGCTTTTTTTGAATTATACAAGTTATATGTCGAACTTAAATATCATGTATACTTTAAAAACTCTTATTCTGACTGGGGCGTTGACATCTCAAGAATTGGTTATTTATATCATTCTAAACAATATAAACTTGCTAGAAAATATATTAGTAAGGCAAAGAAGGAACATGCCAAATTCATCAATTTGTTAGATATGTATCTCTTTCAGACTCTATATAAAGAAGGAAACAATAAAAATGCATACAAGCTTTTAATTGATATTCTAAACAGAAAAGACAGATTGCAACTTGTATATCAAAGAACTAGCTTGAAGGATTTTGTCGAAGACAAACAGGTAGAAAGAATATGTATTGAAAATTGCTCACAAAAGGAATATGATGAAATGCTTAAGGTCATTAAAAGTGAAAAACAGAATCACTTAAAATTTATCGAAACATCTATGTATTTGAAATCCTTTTTTGAAACTAAAAAGAATGAGAAGATTACTAACAATACAAATTCAGGCAAACAATAAAATACTGTGCACAATATATAGGAGTATGAGCGGTCGGCACGACCCAGCGATTACTCCAGGTTGAACTACATTCCGGTAGAGCTACAACAAAATACTATGGACCTACTGTCGTTTTTTTATGTTTTTGAGAAGAATGCCCATGCTTTAATTGTGTTGCTTCTGCTCCTAAGTTTATTCTCTCAATTTATTTTTTTAATACGCTTTAGTTTTCAGTATATTAGGGGGTTGTTTTTGCGAAAACGACATGAAGGCTGTTTATAAAGATGTTTTCGTTTGATAAAGATATATTAGGTAATTACTACTTAATGCGAGAAATGTTAATGATGATATGAGTGTGTTGTATGCAAGCGAAAAAAAGACACAGTTCATTGAAGAAATAATGTGCAAACTTGGAAAAATTTATTTTGTTTTTTTCCCTCCCTCAAAAAAAGAAACCCCACCACACAAGCAGCACATTTGCAATTCGCACGAGTCAACCCACAATCCCCAAATTGCTAAAAAAGCTACTTCTTACCAGCGCACCCAGAATAAATTGATAATAACATCTTATATTATGAGATGATTATATATTTTTAATGCTGAGTAATTATAAGAGCAATGAATAGGATTAAAGAAAAGGGAATCAAACAAACTTGGTTAGCTGAAAAACTTGGAAAAAGCTACAATATGGTCAACTCATATGTGCAAAACAGGCAACAACCAAGACTTGAAGTATTATTTAAAATTGCCGGGATATTAGATGTTAAACCGAAAGAATTAATAGAAAATAAATAATGACAAGCATAAATCAAAGAGCCGAATTGCACGCTCAAATATGGAAAATTGCCAACGATGTACGTGGTTCGGTTGATGGATGGGATTTTAAACAATTTGTTTTAGGGACGCTGTTCTATCGTTTTATAAGTGAAAATTTCAGCAACTATATCGAAGCTGGTGATGCCAGCATAAAATATGCGTCTTTGTCGGATGAAATTATCACGCCCGAAATAAAAGAAGATGCCATAAAAACGAAAGGATACTTCATTTATCCCTCTCAGCTTTTTGTAAATATTGCGAAAAAGGCAAGCAATAATGAAAACCTAAATACCGATTTAGCGGCCATTTTCTCTGCTATTGAGAGTTCTGCAAGCGGTTACCCATCAGAAGATGATATTAAAGGTTTATTTGCCGATTTTGATACCACCAGCAACCGACTGGGCAATACGGTCGAGGCAAAAAACAAAACCCTTGCTGCTGTCCTTAAAGGGGTGGCAGGCCTTAACCTTGGTAATTTCGAGGATAATCATATTGACCTCTTTGGCGATGCGTACGAATTTCTGATTTCTAATTACGCAGCCAATGCGGGTAAATCAGGTGGCGAGTTTTTTACTCCGCAAAGTGTTTCCAGGCTTATTGCACAACTTGCAATGCACAAGCAAACCACCGTAAACAAGATTTATGACCCGGCTGCCGGCTCGGGTTCGCTGCTTCTGCAAGCCAAAAAGCATTTCGACAACCACATTATCGAAGATGGTTTCTACGGGCAAGAGATTAACCACACCACCTACAACCTGGCGCGTATGAATATGTTTTTGCACAACATCAACTACGACAAGTTTAATATCGTTTTGGGCGACACACTGACCGACCCGCATTTAAGAGACGACAAACCTTTTGATGCCATTGTTTCTAATCCGCCCTATTCGGTTAAGTGGATTGGTGCTGACGACCCAACCTTGATAAACGACGACCGTTTTGCGCCTGCCGGTGTTCTTGCTCCAAAATCTAAGGCCGATTTTGCTTTTGTATTGCACGCGCTGAGCTACTTATCGAGCAAAGGGCGTGCTGCCATTGTCTGTTTCCCTGGTATTTTTTACCGTGGAGGTGCCGAACAGAAAATTCGCAAATATTTGGTGGATAATAATCACGTAGAAACCGTTATTTCTCTCGCTCCAAACCTCTTTTTTGGAACTTCTATTGCCGTAAATATTTTGGTGCTTTCTAAGAGCAAAAAAGAGGCAAAGACTCAATTTATTGATGCCAGTCGCGAAGATTTCTTCAAAAAAGAAACCAACAACAACGTACTGACAGACGCGCATATCGAAAAGATTATGCAAATGTTCGACAGCAAAGAAGAGGTTGCACACGTAGCAACTTCTGTTGATAATACAGCTATTGCCGAAAACGATTATAACCTTTCGGTAAGTTCGTATGTAGAGGCAAAAGATACACGTGAAGTTATTGATATCGTTGAATTGAATAAGGAGATAGCAACTACGGTAAGTAAAATAGATTCGCTGCGAACTGATATTGATGCTATTGTTAAAGAGATTGAGGGATGATGATAAACACAGATAAACACACATTTGATTTTATAGATAAACTCCTTGAGGGCGCTGAGGTGGAATGGAAGACTATAGATGAGATTTTTCACGTAAAAAATGGCTATACTCCGTCAAAGAAAAATAAAGAATTCTGGACAAATGGGACTGTTCCTTGGTTTCGAATGGAAGACATTCGTACGAATGGAAGAATTTTATCTGATTCAATTCAACACGTATCTGAGTCTGCTGTAAAAGGAGGTAAATATTTTCCTGCTAATTCTATTATTATAGCAACTTCCGCTACAATTGGAGAGCACGCTTTAATTACAGTTCCATACTTGTCAAATCAGAGGTTTACAAATCTCAGTTTGAAAAATGAGTATAAAAAAGTGTTGATGCCAAAGTTTATATATCATTTTTGCTTCACTATAGATGAGTGGTGTAAAAACAATACAACTGTAGGTAATTTTGCAGGTGTAGATATGAATGGTTTTAAGAAGTTCCAAATCCCCATCCCACCACTAAAAGTACAAGAAGAAATAGTTCGTATTCTCGATACATTTACAGAGCTTACAGCAAAGCTTACAGCAGAGCTTACAGCTCGTAAAAAGCAGTATAGTTATTATCGGGATGAATTGCTTTCTTTTAATGGTCAGAATCAGGATTCGCAGGATGCACTTGATTTGCAGGATAAGGTGGTGTGGAAGACGCTGGGGGAAGTTGGAGAAGTTCGTATGTGCAAACGAATTTTAAAAAATCAAACATCAGAAAGAGGTGATATTCCTTTTTATAAAATTGGGACTTTTGGCAAAAAACCGAATGCTTTTATTTCTAAAGAATTGTTTTATGAATATAAATCAAAGTATAATTATCCTAAAATAGGTGAAGTTTTAATTTCTGCAAGCGGAACAATCGGAAGAGCTGTTGTATTTGATGGGCAAGATGCTTATTTCCAAGATAGTAATATCGTCTGGATTGAAAATGATGAAAGTCAGGTTTTAAATAAGTTTTTATTTCACTTTTATAAAGTTGCTAAATGGCATACAGCAGAAGGAGGAACCATAAAACGATTATATAATAATGATTTAAAAAAGACAAAAATCCCCATCCCACCCCTAGCCGAGCAAGAACGCATCGTATCCATCTTAGACAAATTCGATACGCTAACCAATTCCATCAGCAAGGGTTTGCCAAAAGAAATAGAATTACGAAAAAAGCAATATGAATATTATCGCGATAAATTGTTAACCTTTTAATTGTCTGCATCAGGATTTGCAAGATTATGGGATTTTCAGGATTTGAGCATTGAGGTTTTTTTTATCACAAAAGCAAAACAACAAGATTGTAGCAAAACATAGCAATAGAATTAGCAAGATAAACAATAGAGTAAATTCAGATATTAAAAGAAAAACAATTAGGTGCAGAGGAAAAATCAAGTCAATCCAATAATCCTAAAAATCCTGATTCTGACAAATGAGATACACAATGACTTTAGATGAGTTAACATACAAAATAAATGGTTGTGCTATGCAAGTGCATAACAAGCTGGGTAATGGGTTTCAGGAAGTTATTTATCAGCGTTGCTTAGCCATCGAACTCAAAAGAGCTGGTATAGACTTTGAAAGAGAAAAAGAACAAAAAATATTTTACGACCAATTTGAAGTAGGTACACGTCGGGCCGATTTTGTTGTAGAAGATACGGTGATCGTAGAACTAAAAGCGTTAGTAAATCTCGAAGATGTTCATCTGGCTCAAGCCAAAAATTATGTAGTAGCTTATAACAAACCCATAGGCTTACTCATTAACTTCGGAACCAAAAGCTTACAGTTCAAAAAAATATACAATTCGAAGTACAACACAGAAAAATCAAGTCAATCCAATAATCCTAAAAATCCTGATTCTGACAAATGAGATACACAATGACTTTAGATGAGTTAACATACAAAATAAATGGTTGTGCTATGCAAGTGCATAACAAGCTGGGTAATGGGTTTCAGGAAATTATTTATCAGCGTTGCTTAGCCATTGAACTCAAAAGAGCTGGTATAGACTTTGAAAGAGTAAAAGAACAAAAAATATTTTACGACCAATTTGAAGTAGGTACACGTCGGGCCGATTTTGTTGTAGAAGATACGGTGATCGTAGAACTAAAAGCGTTAGTGAATCTCGAAGATGTTCATCTGGCTCAAGCCAAAAATTATGTAGTAGCTTATAACAAACCCATAGGCTTACTCATTAACTTCGGAGCCAAAAGCTTACAGTTCAAAAAATATACAATTCGAAGTACAACACAGATAAATCAAGTCAATCCAATAATCCTCATAATCCTGATTCTGACAAATGAGATACACAATGACTTTAGATGAGTTAACATACAAAATAAATGGTTGTGCTATGCAAGTGCATAACAAGCTGGGTAATGGGTTTCAGGAAATTATTTATCAGCGTTGCTTAGCCATCGAACTCAAAAGAGCTGGTATAGACTTTGAAAGAGAAAAAGAACAAAAAATATTTTACGACCAATTTGAAGTAGGTACACGTCGGGCCGATTTTGTTGTAGAAGATACGGTGATCGTAGAACTAAAAGCGTTAGTAAATCTCGAAGATGTTCATCTGGCTCAAGCCAAAAATTATGTAGTAGCTTATAACAAACCCATAGGCTTACTCATTAACTTCGGAGCCAAAAGCTTACAGTTCAAAAAAATATACAATTCGAAGTACAACACAGAAAAATCAAGTCAATCCAATCATCCTCATAATCCTGATTCTGACAAATGAGATACACAATGACTTTAGATGAGTTAACATACAAAATAAATGGTTGTGCTATGCAAGTGCACAACAAGCTGGGTAATGGGTTTCAGGAAGTTATTTATCAGCGTTGCTTAGCCATTGAACTCAAAAGAGCTGGTATAGACTTTGAAAGAGAAAAAGAACAAAAAATATTTTACGACCAATTTGAAGTAGGTACACGTCGGGCCGATTTTGTTGTAGAAGATACGGTGATCGTAGAACTAAAAGCGTTAGTGAATCTCGAAGATGTTCATCTGGCTCAAGCCAAAAATTATGTAGTAGCTTATAACAAACCCATAGGCTTACTCATTAACTTCGGAGCCAAAAGCTTACAGTTCAAAAAAATATACAATTCGAAGTACAACACAGAAAAATCAAGTAAATCCAATCATCCTCATAATCCTGATTCAGACAAATGAAAGAATATACACCAATAGCAGAATCAAACAACTTCATCGTTCTCGACAAATACAAAAAATACAACGAGGCTCACGAAGCGCCGGCAAGCTATCAATCTGAATCTGGCTTAGAGAAAGAATTTATTCAAGACCTGTGCAATCAGGGTTACGAATACTTGCCACAGCTCACCACGCCCGAAGCCATGTTTACCAATGTACGTGTGCAGTTACAAGCACTCAACAATACCACCTTTACCGATAGCGAATGGGCACGTTTTGTAGCAGAATACCTTGATAAACCCAGCGACGGCATCATCGACAAAACCCGAAAGATTCACGATGACTACATCTACGATTTTGTTTTTGACGATGGACATATTCAAAACATCTACCTGGTAGATAAAATGACCATTGCTCGCAATAAGGTGCAGGTCATTTCGCAATTCCAACAAACTGGTTCGCACGCCAATCGTTACGATGTTACCGTATTGGTAAATGGTTTGCCTTTGGTGCAAATAGAACTCAAAAAACGCGGCGTGGCCATTCGCGAAGCGTTTAATCAAGTGCATCGCTACAGCAAAGAGAGCTTTAACAGCAGCAATTCGCTGTATAAATATTTGCAAATCTTTGTCATATCAAACGGAACGGACAGCCGTTACTTTGCAAATACCGTAAAACGAGACAAAAACAGTTTCGATTTTACAATGAACTGGGCAAAAGCTGATAACACCTTAATTAAAGACCTGAAAGATTTTACAGCTACATTCTTTCAGAAAAATACCATTCTAAATATATTGCTCAACTATTCGGTATTTGATGTAAACAATACGCTGCTCATCATGCGTCCTTACCAAATAGCAGCAACCGAGCGTATTTTATGGAAGATAAACTCCGCTTATCAGGCAAAAAACTGGAGTAAACCCGAAAGTGGTGGCTTTATTTGGCACACTACAGGTTCAGGAAAAACGCTCACCAGTTTTAAGGCTGCTCGTTTGGCTACTCAGTTAGATTTTATAGACAAAGTATTCTTTGTGGTTGACCGTAAAGACCTCGATTTCCAAACCATGAAGGAGTATCAACGCTTCTCGCCCGATAGTGTGAATGGCTCAGACAGCACCGCAGGACTGAAACGCAACATCGAAAAAGAGGATAATAAAATCATTGTTACCACCATTCAGAAGCTCAACAACCTGATGAAAGGTGAGGGTAAGTTGCCTGTTTTCGATAAGCAAGTGGTCTTTATTTTTGATGAAGCCCATCGCTCGCAATTTGGCGAGGCTCAAAAGAACCTCAAAAAGAAATTTAAAAGGTACTATCAGTTCGGATTTACGGGTACGCCTATCTTCCCCGAAAATGCATTAGGTGCCGAAACCACAGCAAGCGTATTTGGCCGTGAACTGCATTCGTATGTCATTACCGATGCCATTCGCGATGAAAAAGTGTTGAAATTTAAAGTGGATTACAACGATGTTCGCCCCCGGTTTAAAGGCTTAGAAGCTGAACAGGATGAAAAAAAACTAACGGCTGCCGAGAACAAGAAAGCTTTTTTACATCCAACACGTATTCGCGAAATATCGCAATATATCCTTAATAACTTTAGGCTAAAAACCCACCGGGGGCAAGGCGGACAATCGGGCTTTAATGCAATGTTTGCTGTTAGTAGTGTTGATGCTGCCAAATGCTATTACGAAGCCATCAATAAGCTACAAAAAGAGAGCGATAAGCCATTAAAGGTAGCTACCATATTCTCCTTTGCCGCCAACGAAGAGCAAAATGCTGTTGGCGAAATAGTTGACGAAACCTTTGAGCCTACTGCAATGGACAGCAGTGCAAAGGAGTTTCTTACTGCGGCCATTGACGATTATAACGCCATGTTTGGAATGAACTTTGACCTGGGAAGCGAGTTCCAAAACTATTACCGGGACCTGGCCAAACGTGTGAAAAACAAAGAAATTGATTTACTCATTGTAGTAGGTATGTTTCTTACAGGTTTTGATGCGCCATCGCTCAACACTTTATTTGTAGATAAGAATTTGCGTTACCACGGTTTGATGCAGGCCTTTTCGCGTACCAACCGCATTTACGATGCCACCAAGACTTTTGGTAATATTGTTACTTTCCGGAATCTGGAACAAAACACAGTTGATGCCATTACGCTTTTTGGGGATAAAAGCACTGCAAATGTGGTATTAGAAAAAAGCTACAAAGAATACTTAGATGGCTTTACAGATATTGCTACAGGATTGGCTCGCCGTGGTTATATTGAAGTGGTACATGAGCTCAACGAGAAATTCCCAAATCCGGATGAAATAGAAACAGAAAAGGATAAAAAGGAATTTGCGAAGCTCTTTGGCGAATACCTGCGTGTAGAAAATATACTTCAAAACTACGATGAGTTTACGCAGCTTAAAGCATTACAAGCAATAGACACTACGGATACCGAAGCCGTAGAAGCTTTTAAAGAAGAACACTTTGTAACCGACGAAGAAATGGCAGCAATGCAGGAGATTAAAATGCCTGCCGAACGTACTGTGCAAGATTATCGCTCAACTTATAATGATATCCGTGATTGGTTACGCCGGGAGAAAAGCGGTAAAGAACCCGAAGAGTCTGATATTGATTGGGACGATGTGGTATTTGAGGTTGACTTACTTAAATCGCAAGAGATAAACTTAGATTACATTCTTGAACTTGTTTTTGAGCATAACAAAAAGACGAAGAACAAAGCTGACTTAATAGATGAAATCCGTCGTATTATCCGTGCCAGTATAGGCAATAGAGCTAAAGAAAGCTTAGTGGTCGATTTTATTAATAGCACCGACCTTGATATTATTGAGGACAAAGCAAGTATCATCGAGACATTTTTTAGCTTTGCTCAAGAAAAGCAGAAAGAAGAAGCATCTCACTTAATAGAAAGTGAATGTTTAAACGAAGAAGAAGCAAAAAGATACATTAAAAGCTCACTAAAACGTGAATATGCTAGTGAAAACGGTACGGAATTAAATTCGATTTTACCCAAAATGAGCCCTTTAAATCCGCTATATCTAACTAAAAAGCAGAGTGTTTTTCAGAAGATTCAAGCATTTGTCGATAAGTTTAAAGGTGTTGGAGGTGTAATATAGGGAGATGTCCAAATGATAAGCCAACCCAATTTGCAAGCACATTACTCACAAATGTTTCATTTTTAAAGGTGTTCGTGAATTGAAAATCAGCGAAGCTAATGCTTGATTTTGCGAGTATTAATGAATTGGTAGTTTTGTCTAATCTTGAAAATATTAACTCGATTTTAATTCGTAACCAGATTGATAAGGCAATGCGGTATAAACAATTAAAGGATATTGTTCAGATTCAATTAAAATCATTGGACTCACAAGATTTCATGAAAGCATTGAAAAAAGTATCTGATGATATTTATATAGACAAAAAGAAGAAACTTAAATAAACAACGAAACGCCAATCGAGTAGACTGCCGCCAGGCTTTTAGACTGGCGGAGAGCCTCTCACACCACCGACCGTACGCGTGCTCTGCTCTCACCTTTCGTTCTAAATATTCACAGTATATTTTTCACTCGGGTGCATATACGGCGGTTCGTACCTTGATGGGTTAAGCGACAAATGAAGTTCCGGCATAGATA
>NZ_JBQTGJ010000028.1:0-32536 GCF_052400685.1 Geofilum sp. OHC36d9 | reverse complement strand
ATGAGTAAAAAAAGTAAAAGCCCGTGCGGCTTGAGCACTTAAATGGAAAATATATTTTTTACCGGACAATAGTGATTCTGATTTTAATATTGTATGAAGTTTCATTTTGTAAAACAACCTGACGCCATGGATTGTGGTCCTGCTTGTATAAGTATGGTAGCACTTTGGTATGGACGTAAGTATTCGTTGGAGTATTTGCGTAGAAGAGCGTTTATCGGGAAGGAGGGGGTTTCGCTTTTGGGGATTAGCAAAGCTGCTGAGAAACTGGGGTTTAAAACCATAGGAGGACGTTTTTCCATAGAAAAACTGGCAAATCAAGTTACTTTGCCCTGTATTTTACACTGGAATCAGAATCATTTTGTTGTATTACATAAAGTTGCAAAAAAACACAAGCAATATGTCTTTCATATGGCCGATCCCGGTATAGGATTACTAAAATACACACAAGAAAAGTTTGTTAATCATTGGATAAGCACTGCTACCAAAAACGAGGAAAAGGGCATTGCCCTTCTGTTAGAACCTACTCCAAAATTTTTCGAGCAGGAGGGAGAACTCTACAAGAAGAAAAGTGGCAAACTTACATTTCTATCCAAATATTTCGCACGTTACAAAAAACTGTTTGTACAGTTGATTATTGGTTTGCTTACAGGCAGCTTAATGCAGCTAATATTCCCGTTTCTTACACAGGCAGTTGTGGATAACGGCATTGCTAATAAAGACATTGTCTTTGTGTGGCTTATCCTGCTGGCACAACTCATGCTGTTGCTGGGTAGGGCAAGTATCGATTTTATACGCCGCCGCATTTTGCTGCACATCAGTACCCGCATTAATGTATCGCTTATTTCCGACTTTTTTATCAAGCTAATGAAGCTGCCTATGAGCTTTTTCGATGTTAAACTATTGGGGGATCTCCTGCAACGTATAGAGGATCATCGTCGGGTAGAACGTTTCCTTACGGCTCAATCCCTTAACCTGTTGTTCTCTGTATTCAGTTTTTTCGTATTTGGAGTTGTTCTAATTATATATAACTTAAAAATATTTCTTGTTTTTCTGATAGGGAGTGTTATTTACGGTGTTTGGATATTGTTTTTTCTAAAAAAACGTCGTGTTCTCGACTATAAAACTTTTGAACAACAAGCCATTAATCGCAACAAAACCTACCAGCTTATCAACGGTATGCAGGAGATAAAGCTACAGGGTTACGAGCAAAATAAGCGTTGGGAGTGGGAAGATACGCAAGCAGACCTGTTTGATGTTAACATGCAAACCCTCAGCTTACAACAATCTCAGGAAGCCGGAAGCATTTTTATTAATGAAACCAAAAACATATTGATTACCGTGTTGGCAGCAGCTGCCGTTATTCATGGACAACTCACCCTGGGTATGATGCTGTCGGTGCAATATATTATTGGACAGTTGAATAGTCCTGTTGAACAGATCATGAATTTTATCTATCAATGGCAAGACGTAAGTATTAGCCTTGATCGAATGAACGAAATTCACCAAAAGCCAGAAGAAGATACAGGAAAAAAGAGCATTGCCACAACACAGCAGTTTGTCCATAAAAATATTGAGCTCAACGATATCTCTTTCGGTTATGAGAATGCCCTTAACAAAAAGGTGTTACGCCATATTAACCTCATCATTCCACATGGCAAAACCACAGCCATTGTTGGAGCCAGTGGAAGTGGAAAAACAACGCTTGTAAAATTATTGTTAGGGTATTATACACCAAAGGAAGGTAAAATACAAATAGGCAAGCTACCCTTTGAACAATTTAACCCCGAATGGTGGCGCAGCCAATGTGGTGCAGTTATGCAAGATGGTTATATTTTTTCAGAATCTATCGCTAAGAATATTACCACATCTGATACGAATGTAGATACTTCCCGGTTGAAACATGCGGCAGAAACCGCTCGTATTCACGAGTTCGTTAGTCAAATGCCTTTGGGGTACAATACTGCCATAGGACAGGAAGGACAAGGAATAAGCCAGGGACAACGCCAACGGATACTTATCGCCCGTGCGGTATATAAGAATCCCGATTTTCTATTTCTGGATGAAGCCACAAACGCCCTTGACGCCAATAACGAAAAAGATATTCTTGAAAACCTGCAAGAGTTCTATAAAGGCAAAACCGTAGTTGTAGTAGCCCACCGATTGAGTACCGTGAAAAATGCAGATCAAATAGTCGTGCTTGATAATGGAAGAATAGCGGAACAAGGCACACATGCAGAATTAACTTCTAAAAAAGGCAAATACTACCATCTGGTAAAAAACCAACTCGAACTTGGAAATTAAAAGATAATGAGTGAAAATAGCAGTATTGAATTAAGAAGTGAAAAAGTCCGCAATATTATCGGACAAATACCTTCCCGTATAATACGGATTGGGATTACTGTAATTTTTGCGGTTGTTATTGCGTTACTACTTGGTGCATATCTTTTCAAATTCGACCATACCATTAATGCAACGGCAGAATTATATAATGAAAACAACAAAATACATTATATTATTGAACTTCCCTATAATAAATTAAAACTCCTGCAAACAGGACAAAAGCTGGTTATACTTGTACACAGTGAAAACAGCCTTCCTGCTACTGTGCAAAATATTGACACCACGCTGCATATAAACAAAGAACAAAGTTACTTTCGGGTTCAGGGTACTATAGACTATCCTGATTTTAAGCTCGACGAACCCATCGAGGGACAGGCGACCGTTTATATTGGCAAAATTAATGTAATTGATTATGCTTTGAATAATAATTAGTTATATTCTTGGTTTAATCAAGTTGTTTGAGATAGAAATAATGCATAAGCCATGAAAAAGAATTAGTTTGAACGATTTATTTCCGTTCGTGCAAATTGTATATATTACTTAGGAAGTAGTTCATATTTCAATCGAAAAGTATTCCTGGTTTTATGCCCATTATTTCCATGACTATTTCCTGCCAGATTTTATCTGTCGGCATAGATGGCGGAGTCACCTTCAGATGCAAGCGGATTATGGCAAGAGACTTTACCTTTGCAGCACTCGACGTGAGCTGTGAGTGGGGAAATGTCCCTACGCAACTGTAGATGAGATGGTGGAATCGCCCCCCCAGAATCTGCTTTATAGGAGCCGGTTCTAAACTGCTTTTCTGATGCGAGCGAAGTGATTTGATGGTGTGTGAAGCGAGAAAAGAAAAGGCAGGCAAAGATCTGTCAAGTATGGATAAAGGAGATGAGCGAAAGCGAACCTGGCGATGACGCATCGAGAAGGCAATACTTGTTGTCAAAACCGAGGAATGTCGAGGTCTCAGGGATAAGCATAACGGACGACCTGTTTTACTGGTTATGCGGCAACCGTTGTAGAGCAGGCATGACTTTTATCTGGGCTCATTTACGCAACGCAGGAAGCCTTATGGTAATGATAAAGGGAAACACCAGGCAGAACAACTGCAAGACCATTACCAATGTGCCATAAGGTGGTGGACTAACTCGTAGTAGTGATGAAGCTTCTGTAATGGGAGTGGAGCAAAGGGGTTAGCTATTGTAGTTAAATTAATTACCAACCTGAAAGGGGGTGAGTTTCCAAATTTTGCTACATTAGAAGAGCCGTATGACGGGAGACTGTCACGTACGATTCTGTGAGAGGGGGAGGTGGAATTCCTCCTTACTACTCGACCAATTTATCGTTGGCGGTCAGGCGAAAAAGACGACAAACAACACAAAACAGACAAATTAGAAATAAACATCAATGCGACAATTATCACTTTTTATAGCGACAAGTTTAGACGGATACATTGCGAAACCAAATGATGACCTCAGTTTTCTGAAATTAGTTGAAAAAGAAGGAGAGGACTACGGTTATGCAAAATTCACGGCAAACATTGACACCATAATTCTGGGTAGAAAAACCTATGATTATGTGCTCAAAGAAATTGGTTCTTCTCATTATGACAACGGACAACGAGACGTGTATGTCATTACAAGAACTGCAAGACCGAGTGTAGGGAGAATAACTTTTTATACAGGAAATTTGACTGAATTAGTAGAACAACTCAAATTCGAGAGCGGAAAAAATATCTATTGTGACGGTGGAGCAGAAATAGTGAACGAACTTTTGAAAAGCGACTTGATTGACGAATTTATTATTTCAATTGTACCTATCCTGGTTGGTAATGGAACACGACTTTTCAAAAACGGCAGACCTGAACAACAACTTGAACTGGTGAATTCAGAAACGTTCGACACAGGACTAACGCAACTGCATTATAAACGGAAAAGAAATTGAATTTCATGATTTTTTTAGAATAATGGCTGATTTTGCAGAGAGCGTTGATGATACAAGATTGCAGGACAAATTGATAAACGCATTAAATAGACCAAACCCTTTTCAAAACTTTAAATGGCAAATTGATAATTCTGGTGAGTATCGACAGCAGTGGTTTGATTTTAAAAAATGCGTTATAGTCAGTGCGTTAAAGAGCAGATTGAATTAAGAAACTTTGATTTTAATGAATAACGCTGATTTAGATAAAGAGGTAAAAAGATTGGTACACTCAAATCGTTATGAGAAAGGGTATGTTTGCTCTGTGGATATATTTTTGCAACTTGACTACTTGACAAAAAAAGATTATGAAGACTGGCGATTTGGACGCATTGATTATCTTGAGAGAGTATGCAAAGCTAACTTGAGTATACTCACTTTGATTAATAAGCTGATTAGAAAATACTCGACTGAATTAGATTTAAAAAGCTCTTGGACTGGGTATAATAAATATGGTAAAGGAGTAAAACATCAATTAAGATTTAGTAAATCAGGAGATAGAACGATTGAGGAAAAATACGCAACGCATTATATTGACAAAAATAGAATGATTGAATTAAAAGAAAAGAAAGTCAGTATGTAATATATAGGAGTATAAGCGGTCGGCACGACCGCGCGATTACTACAGGTTGAAGAACATCCCGGTAGAACTACAACTAAATACTATGGACCTACTGTCGTTTTTTTATGTTTTTGAGAAGAATATTCATGCTTGCATTGAGCTGTTTTTGTTCAAATTATTGGATAGATATCAGCGAATTAGTACATTCAGTGTCTGTTTTTCCGGAAATCATGGGCAAAAGACAATATATATACAATAACGTTTTTGGGTTATAAATGATAATGGCGGGAGGGGTGCGTTAGGCAAAATACAAAAGAACATACAGTAAAAATTAAACTTATTGATAACAAACCTATTAATATTTAACAGACAATGAAAAAATCATATGGATTATTAATTATTTCTGCATTGATTCTTTTCAGTTCATGCAATCCCAAAATTTCAACAAGTTTAAGTAGGTCTTATCCACCATTAGATTACAAACAAGATATTGTAGTTATTGGATTAGACCAATCCGAACCTGATAATTCTGAGGTTTTAGGGCAAGTTAAAATTGGAGATACAGGTTTTAGTACAAAATGTAGCTATGACATCGTGATTGATAGAGCAAAATTAGAAGCCAGAAAGGCAGGAGGAAATGCAATTAAAATTATTAAGCACGCACCACCATCTGCAATGGGAAGTACATGCCACAGGATTACTGCCAAAATATTAAAAGTTGAAAATATTGATAATTATACATCTAAAGCTGAGGAAGAGGTGTTGCTAGATGTTGATTACGCTATAATAAACGTTTATAGATACAGTGGTGCAGGAGCATTGGTTAGCTATGATTTATTCCTTGGCGATTCTGTAATTTGCCGAGTGAGGAATAACTTTAAAAAAACAATTCACATTAAAAAGGATGGGCTGAATTCTCTATGGGCTAAAACGGAAGCAAAATCTGAAGTGCCAATTGATGTTATAATGGGTAAAACATATTATTTGCGTTGTGGAATTACAATGGGAGCTTTTGTTGGACGCCCTAAATTGGAACTGGTTGATAGTAAAACAGGAAAATCGGAATTCGAATCTTTTAAAGCAAAGAATCAATGAGAAAATTACTAATTCTAGGAATCCTAATCTTTGTTTCTAACTCGATATTTTCTCAGGATTTAATTGTAACAAACGGGGGAGATTCGATTAATTGTAAAATAACGAAAGTGAAAAAAGATAATATCTATTTCACTTTTAAACACAAAGATGATATTAGAAGCACGTTACTACCTGTATCAAATATTAAAACACATCAATTTGATTATTTCCAAACTAGTGAAGTGCCAAAAGACAAAGTTGTGGGTTATGAAAACTTTCAACATTTTAGGATTGCAATAAATGGCGGATATAGTTACCAAATTTCAAAAGTTGCTGAAAGTGTTCCAAGTGATTTTAAAGATTACATAAGAGAATTAAAATCTGGATATCATTTCGGAGGAGATTTGACTTATTATTTCACTGAACCATTAGGTTTTGGATTTAAGTACTATCTATTTAAGTCATCAAATAGTTTAGATAATATTTATCTCGAAGACAATGATGGTAATAGAACTTACGGTAGAATGAGTGATGATTTGACAATTTTATTCATTGGTCCGACATTTTCGACCAGACTTTTGAACCATGATAAAAAAAATGCTTTTCTCATGAATTTGTCTTTAGGTTATATGGGTTATTCCAACGATAAAGTTATAATTGATAAGTATAAAATGACTGGTAGTACAATGGGATTATCCCTTGATGTTGGATACGATATTGGTCTGTCAGAAAATTTATCGTTAGGATTTCAGATTTCATTTTTGACAGGAACCTTATTTGAATATGACTGGAATGATGGAACAAAGATAGAAACGATTGAATTAGAAAAAGGTGAGTATGAAAGCTTAAATCGCATTGATTTTTCAGTTGGATTAAGGTTCAGTAAATAAGTATGTAGCCTAATATGTCGGGGTCTGTCTAACCTGGCAGGAAAGTGCCACGCAATCGGCTGAGTATTCTTATACTCAACGTTACCGTTCATTGAAAAATTCTAATATTTTATTTGTTTATAATTTGTCTCTCAGTTGTCATCTGGAACTCGCCGGAATAGTCATTCACCTGTGTGAGAGATTACCCGCATGCTCGTTTCATTTTATAATCATATTTGTATCATTTATTTCTATACTGTTTGGGAGACAAGCCTGAATGACGTTTAAAAAATTTGCAAAAAGACGACTGGTCAGGAAAATTTAGTCCTTCTGAAATTTCCAGAATGGATTTTGAAGTAGAGTTTAATTGTAGTTTTATTTCCGTCATTATATAATCATCAATAACTTTTTTTGCACTTTGTCCTCTTACCTCATAGGTTACAATCGAAAGATATTTTGGTGTTATATTTAGTTTGTTAGCATAAAATGCAACCTCTCTGCTTTCATTGAAATATTGCATTATCAGGTTAATAAAAGTTTTTGCAATTTCAATTCTACGGGTGTTTTTAACCTTATCCTTCAGTAATTTATGGTGGATACCATTGTAGATATTAAGGTAAAATACACGTGACAGACTTATAATAATTTCGTTTCGAAAAATATTCTCCACCTCTTCGTATTTGCTTTTTATGAGTTCCATAAATTCGACGTCGGCTTTGTATATTTCTTCAGGGGCATTAAATACCGGGTTTTCCTTTAGAAATACTTCAAATTCCGGTGAAAATCGAAACAATATATTTTGCAATATTTCTATGGTGTAAGAAATATAAGTCAAAGAAAAATTCTCACTTACCTGTTTTTGCTCTATTATCTGCATAGGAAAAACGGTAAGAATAGCTCCTTTTTCAAAATGGTGTTTAATGAAATCAATCTCCACATCGGCACATCCGTTTGTACATATACATGTCATTCCTCTTGTTAAACGTTCCGGTGAATTTTGAATAGGTAGTCTTGTATAATGTAATCCTATAGAGAAATTATTGTCTAGATATATATTGGGATTTGGAAATTCGTAATCGCTTAACATTATTTATAATTTCTCTTTATGACTATTAATGATGTTTGTTTTGTAATTAAATTACGAATATACTGGAAATAATGACAAGTTTAAGTGAAAAACAGAACTGACATTATAGTTGAAAATTTTATTGTTTTGTATCTCAATTCTAAGAACAATAAAATGATAAAGAACAATATTGAAACATACGAAGAAACTATTTCTGAAATAGCAAGAAAAGGTAATGTTGAGGATTCCCAACAAGCACCAAAGCCCCAATCAGAACTTACAAGAAAACAACAGATTCTGATTATGCTACCTTTACTAATTGGTGGTTTTATAGCATTACTAAACGAAACGATTCTAAATGTGGCTTTCCCAAATTTGATGTCAGGTTTGGGGGTTTCTTTAGGTACTGTGCAATGGTTAGGTACTGCTTACCTTTTGATTATAGGTATTTTGGTTCCTGTAACTGCATTTCTAATAAAAACTTTTACAACTAAAAAGTTATACCTGTTTGCTATGCTTTTGTTCACTGTTGGTACAACACTATGTGGCGTTTCGCAAAATTTTACGCTTTTATTGATTTCAAGAATACTCCAGGGCGCTGGTACAGGTATGCTGCTGCCAATTATGATGGATACGGTTATGGCTATTTTTCCTCCGGCAAAACGGGGGGCTGCAATGGGAATTAGCATGATGGTGGTGATTTCAGCACCAGGAGTTGGACCAACATTGTCGGGTTATGTTTTGAAACATTTAGACTGGCACTGGCTGTTTTTTATTATGCTTCCTATAGCTGTTGTTGCAAGTGTTTTAGGAATGCTATTCCTGAAAAGTTATTCCACTTTAACAAAACCAAAAATTGATGTTTTTTCCATTCTTTTTTCTACCATAGGATTTGGAGGGTTGATATTTGGGCTTGCTTCCATAGAAACATTAGGTCTGTGGAATGTTGTAACCTTTGTTCCTCTATTGTGTGGGCTTGCAGGTTTGTTTATTTTTTCAAAACGACAGTTGGCGCTGAAACAACCTATGCTGGAACTTAGGGTTTTCCGTTATCCCATGTTTTTACTTGGTACAATCATTCTATTCTTATCTTTTTTAATACCCTTTGCTACAAATATAATTTTGCCAACCTATATGCAAAATGCTTTAGATATAAATGTGTTTACTGCAGGATTGGCAATGTTACCCGGTAGTATTATGATGGTGTTTCTTATTCCATTGTCAGGCCGTTTTTACGACAAAATAGGAGCAAAACCTATCGTTGTTGCCGGCTTTATACCTTTAATAATAAGTATGTTCTTTTTGTCTCGTATTTCTATGACCACAGCGTTGACAACACTTGTTGTTTTTCATATTTTAATGTGTGCTGGAATTGCTTTGATTATCACGCCATTGCAAACAAATTCATTAAATCAACTTCCTAAGAAATATATGGCTCATGGTGTTGCCATTCTAAATACTTCGCAACAAATTGCTGCGGCTTTTGGTTCTTCGTTATTTATTGGATTAATGGGAGCTCAATATGTCAAATATCTTAAGCTTATAGAGAAACCAGACCTTACACAACAACATCTTGCCACAATTGATGGTGCCACAACTTCATTTACAGTAGCCTTTGTGGTTGTTTTAACAGGTTTGCTTATGTCTTTTTTTATAAAACGAAGAAAAGGAATAACATCCGAAAATTAATACATTTCAATAGATACGGGTAAAATCGACATTGATAAAACGGTTAAATTTATTCTGAATTATTTGAAACAGAGATAGTACAAAAGCTCAAATTAATATCAACCGTATAATTAATAAACTTTCCGATATATTAAGAATGTCTACTGACGTTGTAAACACTGTTGTTTCAGTATCATTCATATCAACATTAAATGTATTTTGTTACTCCTCAAAAACGACGAAACGCTAACACGCGATATACGTAAGCCGGGGGATTGCGGGTAATTTAAACTTTTGTATATTTACTTAAAATCGCAACGGTTTGATAGGTTGGAATTTCGAAACCCCGGCCGTTACATATTTGCCATCCGTTGGCGGTAATGTAAAACGACACCCCGACCGCTTTTACAGATTATTTATATTTTAGTAAACATGAATGATTTTATAGAACAAGCTGATTTTATATCACCTTTATCAACGGAGGCAAAAGCCGACTTAATGATTTATTTAAAGCAAAGTTATTTTGAGAAAGGAAAAATGATAAATCAGAAAGGGAAAATTTCTCGTCGTTTTTATTTTATTGAAAGTGGTCTGTTAAAACATTACTATTACTATAATGGGAATCAATTTATTTTGCGTTTCTTTTGTGAAAAGCGCTTTGCAACAATTTCTGATAGTTTCTTAAAAAACATTCCAGCCGAATATTCAACGATAGCTTTGGAAGATACAACTCTGATATATTTAGAATATGATGACTTGGAAAAGATTTGTGCCAAACATCATTCTTTTGAGCATTTTATAAGGATAGTTATTTCAAATATGTCAATAATGGCTATCGACCGTTTAAAATCCATGCTTCATTTAAATGCTACTGAACGATATCAAAACTATCTCACAGAATATGGTCATTTGCAACAGAGAATAAGTTTAGGTGATACGGCTAGTTTTTTAGGGATATCACAGGTTTCTTTGAGCCGATTAAGGGCAAGAAAGTAGCTTTTTAACATTTGTAAAAAAATATCAGAATTGTATGATTTATTTTTGTTTTAAATAATAAAAAAAACAGAGATATGAATAATATTGGATTACAAAAGGATTATTCCGAAGAAGCAGTAGGAAAGTTAAATGCTTATTTAAGCAGTTTGCAAATTGCGTACATGAACGTTCGTGGATACCACTGGAATATTGTAGGTAAACAATTTTTTGTGCTTCATTCAAAATTTGAAGAGGTTTACAACAATCTTAATGAGATGGCAGATGAAGTAGCTGAACGCATTCTTATTCTTGGAGGAAAGCCTCTACATTCATTTTCTGAATACCTTAAGATTTCAGAAATTAACGAGCAAACAAATGTAAGTTCAGCTGACGATACAGTAAAAAATCTTCTGGAAGAAACCCGGAAACTATTGGCAACTGAGCGTGAAATCCTTTCGTTCGCTTCAGAAAATGGAGACGAAGGAACAGTAGGCATGTTGTCGGAGTATATCGGAGAACAGGAAAAAATGATTTGGATGTTAAATGCACAATTAAAATAATTATTATGGCATGTGTGAATGGTATTAAACCACTTAAAAAGAAAGTAAAAAAAGAAAATTTAGATATTAATACAGAAAATAAAGAGGAGAAAAAAAATATGAGCGCAACAATGGTAAGACAAGAAATGCCTGAATTTGAGATGGAAGCTTATGACGCAAAAACAGGACATTATAAAACAGTTTCAAGTGCCGATTATAAAGATAAATGGACAGTAGTTTGCTTTTACCCAGCTGATTTTACTTTTGTCTGCCCAACAGAGATTGCAGCGATGAATGCACATTATGATGAATTTGAGAAACTTGGGGTAGAGCTTTTGCCTGTATCTGTGGACTCAAAATTCTCGCACAAAAGATTTGTTGAAACTGAACCAATTCTAAAAGGACTTAAATTAACAATTGGTGCAGATACAACAAAAGAAGTTGCGCGTGCTTTCGGTGTACTTATTGAAGAAGAAGGTGTCGCACTTAGAGGACGTTTCCTTTTCAACCCTGATGGAGTGTGTGTTGCACAAGAAGTACAGGCTGATTCTGTTGGTAGAAACGTCAATGAATTTTTAAGACAAATTCAAGCATGGCAACATGCCAGCAAAACTGGTGAAGTTTGTCCTGCTGGTTGGAGACCCGGGAAAAAGACCTTGCCAGTTCAAGAAAAAGTAGAAGAAATGACAGGTAAAGTTGGCGATTTCATTACTTTGGATGAGATTTTAAGTTAATACAAGACAAGGTATATCAAACCCGCTAATATTTTGTATGATTAATAGCGGGGTAAGTGACTGATTAAAAGCATTTACCCCGCTTTGGTATTTATGCTGTTTGATAGGTTTGATGCCCGAAATACGCTACTACTCATTGTGTGCCAAAAATCTGTACATCGGCATAAAACCGTGCAGAATGCTTTATTTGAGATGGTGGAAAGCAGTTATATGCTTGACCCACCGATGTCGTTTTACAGGAAGGGGCATCAATTGAAGCGAAGCGTAAATCATGAGTTCCATAAAAAGCAAATATTGTACGAACTAAACCTCCTAAAGGTGCTTTGGTAAAGAGCCATGGTACTGAGCGTTTAGGAAAAGGCTATCCACGAGATAGCACAGGTAAGGATATAGGAGCTGAACGAGAGTGAATCCTTGATGAGGAGTCGGGAAGTTGCACATCCAGTCAAAAGCTACAGGGCTGAGCGTAAAGGAACAGTCCGGTGGCCTGTTTTAGTGAAGAGCCAGGTTGTGGGGCTGCGAAACGGAGTGATAAGTATAGCAGAAACCTGAATTACTGGCTATACGGCCGGCGTCTTTCAGTGGGCAGGAACTATATCCGGGCTTAATTACGGAACTCGGGAACCTGCGGGGCGATGCCAAGGGAGGGGCGCAACGCGATCACCCCGGGTTGAACGACATCCCGCCAGGACTACAACTGACTGTCGTTTTTTATGTTTTTGAGAAGAATATTTATGCTTGCATTGAGCTGTTTTTGTTCAAATTATTGGATAGATATCAGCGAATTAGTACATTCAGTGTCTGTTTTTCCGGAAATCACGGGCAAAAGACAATATATATACAATAACGTTTTTGGGTTATAAATGATAATGCCTCTATGGAGGCGTTGTAACCCATGCAAATATCAATAACCATAAAAATTATATGAGAATGAGAATTTATCAAGTCTTAGTGTTTATATTAATATTAGCATCATGTTCAAAGGATGATGATGTAGTAATTAAAAAGGAAATATTTTTCCCTTTGTCAGTTGGGAATGAATGGAAGTATGATATTTTTAATGTTAATGCCGAACAAAATTTAAGTGAACATACTTTTTCAGTTGCAAAGGATACTTCTATAAGTAAAGATAATAAGGAATACAATTTTTTTGTAGTTGAAAGTTATCGATCATCCAATCAGGAAAATAACTGGAATATATTTTGGGGCCATGATGATGATGGGAATCTATTGCAATATGGTGCACGAGTAAATGCTACATCGATCTTTGATATGTCAATTCAATATAAAAAGAATGTAAATGTTGGTGATATTTGGAATTATAACCATTTAATTTATAATGAGGAAGATGGGCTAAGAGCTGAAGCAAATGAAATTGAATGTGTTCAATTAGATACAATCATAGAAACATCTGCCGGTGAATTCACATGCATTAAATATTATGACAAATTTAAGAGATATGAAGAAGATGACGAAAAACGATTTTTCTATGTTGATCCAAAGGTGGGACTTATAAAGTTTACTTTGATTTATAATGGTGAGATTGAAAGTGAGATGTCATTAAAAGAATATTCAATTGAGTAATACAATTTATTAGAAAGGAAAGCACAGGATTACAACACGCGTTATAGTGCATGGCTAAGTACCATATTTATAGCAATTTTCGTCCATAAATGAGCATTCTTTACGGCCAGAAATATCTACCAAGAAGATTAGCCACGCACCATAGCGCTGGACGTTGTGGGCAATAAAGAGACAATGCACCGTTGAAATTAGAAATTTAATACTAAACCAATAGTTATGATAAAGAAATTAATATTTATAGTAGCAATTATTGGATTGATAAGCTGTGAGAAAGAAAAGACTGAAACAACTCCTGAGTATAGTTGGGAAAAAATCACAGAAATGTCTAATCGAAATTTTACGACAGGAACAGTCATAAATGACCAACTTGTGTTGATGTCAAAAGATTCTATTGTTACTTTTGACAAAGACCATAAGATTCTTAATACACAAATAATTTCAGGGGAAAAGTCTGTAGAAACTCGCTCAGCATACATATTTTAGAATTCGGAGATTCTAAGTATTCCGATTTACTATTTTCCAAGACCTGGGAGTACGGATTCTATTTCGATTTGCTTTCAAGGAATTGGTAGTAATAAAAAATCAGAAGTTGAACATAGGCAAATCCCGCATTATCTGACACGAGGTTACAAAACCAGAATGTTCGAGTCAGACATTATGTCAAATTATGGAGATGATTTTTCTGTAATTATGCATGGTTGGGATAAATCAGATGTTTCGGGAACAGATAAAACAGATGATTATTATAGCATTTTAAGGGTTAATGTAAATCAAACGGGGGGCTTGTCTGGTAATGTAGATAAGATGATTGAGATACCAGAATTGCCGTTTTTTAATAGCCCTGAAAAGTATGATTTAGTAAGATTTAAAGACTTTGATTATGTATTGACTTCAGATGGTACATATGTGATTAGTGGTAATGGATATCAAACCAAAATAGAATCGACACAAGCAATTTTCAAAGATTCTGAGAATGTCATGCAGCTAAGTGGAAACGCTGTTTTTATAAGTAATGATGGTTCTTCATGGACTAAAAAAATAGATATTGAATCAAATGTAAATTGGAGCACAACAAAAGTTTCAAATATGTTTGATAATTTATTAATTGATTATGGATGGTCAATGTGGCTAAAGTATGCGGATTTGGAAACTGGAAAAACCTATAACATTACAGATAAAGGACTGTCTGATTCAGATGGGGCATTTTTATTAAAGTTCAATGGATATTATTATTACGGACTTGAAAATGAATTAGTTTATCGAATTAAGATTTCAGAAGCAATTGAGGCTGATTAATTACTGCCCACAATATATAGGCGTATGAGCGGTCGGCACGACCCAGCGATCATCCTGGGTTGAACGACATCCCGCCAGGACTACAACTGACTGTTATTTTTTATGTTTTTGGGAAGAATATTCATGCTTGCATTGAGCTGTTTTTGTTCAACTTGTTTGATAAATATCAGCGAATTAGTACATTCAGTGTCTGTTTTTCCGGAAATCACGGGCAAAAGACAATATAAATACAATAAAGCTTTTGGATCGGAAATGATGATGGCGGGCTGGCAGATTAGCGGTAATAAAACCTGAACCCTACATAATATGAAACGAGCCATATGAATTGATTCATACACAGGAAAATGATTAAGCTAGGCGAGTTCCATATGGCAACTGAAAAACAAATTATAATCATATGAAAAAACTTGCATTGATTATTTTATTACTTCCAATAATACAGGTATTTGGACAGAAAGATACTTTAAGAAAATTTACAGATTATAGCTTTATAATACAGGATACGCCATCTCAATTATTTACAATGAGACAGGTGAATCAAAGTTATTTGTCAGGTTACAGATTATTTGCTAAAGGACTTTATACAGTTTCAAAAAATGATATTGTGGCAGACCTGCTTCAAATAGGTATTCAATCATTATTTTTTCTGCCATTTACGCACGAAGAAGGACATCGTTCAATTCTGACCGCAAATAATATCGGTTCAATCTCTCAACCATATTTCAATAAATACGGAGCTGCTTATGTGAAAGGTGTCACTGACCAAACACTTCAAGACCTTAGAGATACTGATTTACCGACGTATATCAGGCTGCATTCGGGTGGTCTGGAATCTGATTATATGTTGACTAAACGTATGGAGACAATCGGAAGCTTTGAGAAAGATGATTTTAAATATTACAAATGGGAATATTGGTTTCGAAAATTAGGAATCTTACAATATTATGTCACAGGGCTTTTGGGATTTGAAATTGACCTTGAAGAAGAAGATAATGAATTGGAACGAGATGTTGTTGGATATGATACTTATGGAGCTGCAAGGCATTTATATCGTCCTGATATGGATTTTTACCGGTACACAAAATACAAAGACTTAACAAGTGACGAAAAGAAATATGTTCATAGAATGGGGTATCGTTCGTTGCTAAACTTATTAAATCCATTGATGATTGGTAAAGGGAATTTTAAAGCCGGAGAAAATATAAGTTATAATATTGGTATGGGCTACACCATGGCTCCATTTGGAGATTTTATAGACGAAAATATTTGGATTAAGTACAAAGACTTTAATATTCATGGTTATGCAAGACAATTTCAAAATCGTAATAATTGGTTCCATGGCTTTGGTCTTAGTTTGATTGATTTAAAACTGCACAATAGGATTTACTCAAATATATCTGGCCACTTTTGGAATCAGCCCGATGATTATGACTTTAATACAAATGAATCTTTTTCTGGAGGTGCTGTCGATATGGATTTAAGATATTTCTTTTTTAATAATAGAGGGAGTTGGTTAAAAGGATTTTCTTTTGACTTAGGAATGATTTATAAAACAGAAGGATTTCTACCTGAAGAATTATATTTTGAGGAAAATCTGGGACTTAGGATTGGAACAACAATAAGACTATGAATTAATTACTCCCGCCAATACAGGGGGCTCAGCGGTCGGCACGACCCCGCGATCACCCCGGGTTGAACGACATCCCGCCAGGACTACAACTGACTGTCGTTTTTTATGTTTTTGGGAAGAATATTCATGTTCGCATTGATCTGTTTTTGTCCAACTTATTTGATAGATATCAGCGAATTAGTACATTCAGTGTCTGTTTTTCCTGAAATCATGGGCAAAAGACAATATAAATACAATAACGTTTTTGGGTTATAAATGAGGATGGCGGAAGGGGTGCGTTGTGTGTAATTTTCTAAAAGATTAAAAAGTAATAATAAACTTTATCAATTGAAAAAAATGAATAAACTAGATTTTTGTAAAAAATGTAAAAAGCGAAAATTCGACACTAAACAAGGGGTTGTGTGTAGTTTAACCAATGAGAAACCTGCTTTTGAAGATAACTGTCCTGATTTTGAGAACGATGCAATAGTAAAAGAATATAAGGGGTTGAAATTAAAACCAAATGCCCAAAGAGCTAAGATATTACTAACATTCATTTGGATTGTATTAGGATTAGAAGTTATTTCCTTGATTTCAAGTGGACTCCAGTATGATTTATTACAGATAATCGCAAATGGTGGAGAAATAACTAACGATGCTGCAACAGCTAATGATTTGAGGGAGAAAATTATAGCAATACTGTATATGATTGCTTATGTAATATCAGGAGTGCTTTTTATTATGTGGTTTAGGAGAGCATATTTCAATTTACATCAAAAGGTTCAAAAACTATCATTTGACGAAGGTTGGGCTGCGGGATGTTGGTTTGTACCATTTGTTAACTTGTATCGTCCCTTTCAGATAATGAAAGAGCTATATGAGGAAACAAGAAGGATAATATTGGATATGGATAATACGTCCCAAATTGACTTGACTACAAATTTTTTAGGATTATGGTGGACTTTGTGGATTGCAAATGGAATATTAGGCCAAATTATTTATAGATTATCAAGTAATGCAAATACTTTACCTGAACTTCAGACAGGAACAATATTTGATATAATAGGTGAAGTTTTAGGAGTTGGATTATGCATTGTGACAATAAAAATTATCAAATCTTATTCAGAAATAGAAGGATTATTAGAGACCGAGGATTAAAACTGTACATAATATTTAGGCGTATGAGCGGTCGGCACGACCCCGCGATCACCCCGGGTTGAACGACATCCCGCCAGGACTACAACTGACTGTCGTTTTATATGTTTTTGGGAAGAATATTCATGTTCGCATTGAGCTGTTTTTGTCCAACTTATTGGATAGATATCAGCGAATTAGTACATTCAGTGTCTGTTTTTCCGGAAATCAGGGGCAAAAGACAATATAAATACAATAACGTTTTTGGGTTATAAATGAGGATGGCGGAAGGGGTGCGTTAGTGGAAGTAAAATAAACGACTGAAATTAAATAATAAAGACATATATAAAAATGAAATTACTAATAACGCTAGGAGTTTTGGTCTTTTTGGCACTTTCCTGTTCGCATGAAGTTAAAACTAATTTCAAGGTTGATCAAGAGTTAGAAAATCTATTAAATAACAAGAACTATTTCAAATTAAGTAAAAAGCTTAATGCAGCAAAGACAAAACTGTCTGAAGATAGATTTTTATATTATCAGGCTCTTTGTCTTGAAGTTTTTAATGAAAGTGAATCTTCTCTGCAATGTATTGATAAACTATTAACAGAATATAAAAAGAGACTTAACGACACTATTGTAAGCAACTTATTACAAATAAAAATCAGAAACTACATACGATTGTTCCAATATGAAAAAGTGTTTAATATTAGTCATTTGCTGTTGGAAGAATATGCAAATTTATTAGATAGCACAAAAACAGAAGACTATAAAAATAATATTGAACTTTACGGGAAAATTACACATTTAGAACCAACTATTATACACAAAGAAGGAGATACGGAAATTAAATCTTCAAGAAATCCAGCTTTACACTATGTCACAGTGCCTGTTAGAAGTGGTGGGATAAGTAAAGATTTTTTATTTGATACAGGAGCAACAACGTCGTGTATATCTATGTCAAAAGCAGAACAAATGGGAATGACCATTTACGATACTAATATAAATGTTGAAACACCATCTTTCGCAATTAAGGCAAAACTTGCTGTCGCTGATACTTTGTATGTTGGAGATATTTTATTCGAAAATGTAATTCTTTTAGTAATGCCAATTATGAATATTCCAGATTACGATTTTATCGTTAGTGGTATTATTGGTATACCTGAAATGCTCTTAATGGAGGAAGTTCATATTAAGAAAGATGGAAGTTTATTTATACCTCAAAAGACGCAGGAGGCTACTTTTAAAAATATGTTTTTTTCTGAAGAATCAGGCAAGTGTCCTTACGTTAGAGTCAATTCTGGCCCAGACACTTTGAATATGGCGTTGGATTATGGAGCTAATGAATCGCACTTATGCCTGGGCTATCTTGAAAAACATAAAGAAGAAATTGACAAATTTAGTGACCCCAAAGAAACTCCGGTTACAGGTCTTGGGGGTGAGCGAAAAATAATGAGCTACAGTTTAAATCATTTCCCATATAAAATTGGAGATAAAGAAAGTTTTTTAAAAAAAATATCCATTAAGAATGTTTTTACTGATAAAGTTGAATTTGATGGAGTGATAGGACAAGATATGTTATTGCCTTTCGAAATGATAAAAATTAATTTTAAAACAATGAGTTTTGAAGTTGAATAAATATCAGTCACTAATATATAGGGGGCTCAGCGGTCGGCACGACCCCGCGATCACCTTGGGTTGAATGATATCCCGCCAGGGCTACAACTGACTGTTATTTTTTATGTTTTTGGGAAGAATATTCATGCTTGCATTGAGCTGTTTTTGTCCAACTTATTTGATAGATATCAGCGAATTAGTACATTCAGTGTCTGTTTTTCCGGAAATCACGGGCAAAAGACAATATAAATACAATAACGTTTTTGGGTTATAAATAAATGAGGATGGCGTTATGGATGCGTTAGCATTCATTATAAAGAACTGATACATGAAAAATATACTTCAATACTTATGGATGATTTTCCTTTTTACCATGTTAATTGGATTATTGATTTGGGCAATTTGGTATATTGAAGACACTAAAACTAAAATTTCAGTTTTTAGTATTGTTGCGATTATTCTCGCTGCTTTTACTTCTGTGTTAACGGTTAGTATAAACAACAAAAAAGCAAAAGAAAGAGGATATGAACTTTTGGTTACTAAAGAGAAGCAAAAAGTTTTTGAACATTTCTATAATGCCTTTTTTGAAGGACTTTCCCAATCAAAGAAAAAAGGAGCATCACCAATATCAAAAAAGTCTATAGAGGAAATGATGAATTTCAAAAGAGGATTAATGAATTGGGGTAGTGACAGATTAATTAAAAAATTCATCGAATATGAAGATAAGATGGTTCAAAATAGAGAAACATTTTCTTTATTGAAAGATGGTGATGAGTTTTTTAAAGAAATTCGTAGGGAAATGGGTTATGAAGTATCGAGTAACGTGAATTTAATCAGCATAATATTAACAGCAGAAGCTCGTCAGGAATTGATGGGTAAAAAATAAAAAGATGGAAGAATATACAATAATTTCAATATTTATAGGACTTATTATTATAGGATCCTTTATTGTTTTGAGCATTAAGATGAAAGGTGGTATTGGTAAATATAATTTAAAAGTTTACGGAATTACTTTAATCGCTCAAGGCGGATAGTGAGTAATTGAACGACAGTTCTTCGATGCTACATCGCCGAAGCTTTTGCTTCGGCTACTATAAAAATGATTTAGCGGTGCCAAATCAAAAGCTCCGTCTCAGTGCAAACTTGATAGGTTTGTTCATCGAAATGCCTTACTTGCCATATACTCAACGTTCGCACCCATTAAAACGAAACAAACAATTCACATTTTTTTCACATTCTAAATATAAAATCAACGTCGCCATGGAAAATATCACATTGATTTTAATTGTTTTTGCACTCGTATCTTGTGCAAACAAACCAGGGAAAAAAAGCGCTCAAAAAGGTGAAGCACAACCGGAATCATTCATCGTTTCAGAATTGGAGAAATTGGCTGGTGGTTTTACATTCACAGAAGGCCCTGCCGTTGATGCACAAGGAAATGTTTACTTTACGGATGTTGCCAATCACCTGATTTTAATCTGGACATTAGATGATCAGCTCGACACTTTTCGAATAAACAGTGGTAGAGCCAACGGATTGTATTTTGATAAAGACGAAAATTTATTGGTTTGTGAAGGTGAAAAGGGGCAGATTACCTCAACAAGTCCTGATGGTGATTATAAAGCGATTGCCACTCAGTACGATGGAAAAAGGTTTAATCAGCCCAATGATATATGGCCTGATGCCAAAGGGGGCGTTTACTTCACCGATCCAAAATATGGTGGCGATGATACCGAACTCCCTCAGGACGGGATGCATGTGTATTATATCAACCCAAGTCATACATCCGTTATCAGAGTTTGCGATGATTTTGAAAAACCCAATGGCCTACTCGGAACGCCCGACGGGAAAATACTTTATGTGACCGACGCGCAGGCGGGCAAAACTTATAAGTATGATGTTCAGGCGGATGGTTCTCTGGCAAATAAAACGCTTTTTGTTGAATTTGGCTGTGACGGAATGACCATTGACAAAGCCGGAAATATGTATTTAACCACTGGTGGAAAACAAGCAGTAGACATCTTTTCACCTTCAGGCGTATTATTAGAATCCATCGCAGTACCGGAAAAACCATCAAATATTTGTTTTAGTGGTAAAGACAGAAATCAACTTTTTATAACTGCACGCACATCAATTTATCGGGTTAAATTGAATGCCGAAGGGGTGGATTGATGAAGTGTTATAATGGATGTGGTATGTTGACGCGAAGTTATTTATGTTTCGGTGGGAGATCTGGAATGAATTGAAAATCGACGAAGTTACACGCACTTGGTCTGCTCAATCGCAAGCCGTTGAAGTTAGCTTGATAAATTCATTGGTCTGCAATGGTATAGTGTAAGTCGTTTTAATAAAAAACAGATGGATTTTAGAACTAATATTGATACGTGGTTTGTCTTTTCTCTATTCTTTGGGTATTGATCAATTGAAAAATTGTGACACGTTTACTTTTTTAACTTAGCATGTTGATTCTGCAAAAAAAAAAATGGTGTGTTAGGGCACTCACAAGGAGGAGCTGCGGCTGCCCGGTCATTGCTTGACGACGATAGGATTATGGCAGGAATAAGCTTAGATGGTATGCAATGGGGCGAAATGATAGATACGTTGATGACCAGGCCATTTGCTTTAATATACGCTGATTGAGCCATCACACATCCAAACTTAAATTTACACGCATATCATAATGCCAGTGCTTGCATTGTGCTGTTTGTGTCCAGTTTAGTTGGTAAATATCAGCGAATTAGTAAATTAATTGTCCGGTTTTTTCGGGAAATCAAGGGCACAAATACGCATAAACACAATATGCTTTTAAGCCGGAAGATGAGAATTAGGTTATGAGGTTGTATACTGAAAATGATATTGATTAAGCATTCATGGTATAGTTTCCAACTGGTTGCGTTCTCAAAAGTAAAATACCCATCAAAACCGGTTTCTGCTTTTAAACCGTGACTTTCCAAAATCACCTTAAGGTCTACCAGTGTTTCTTCGGTGACTCTATTCAGAACAGAATCATTAATATCTGGTTTTGCGACTACTGTAGCATTGTATTTTTTTGATTTTTCTTTTAAAGTTACTCGTTAACACAAATGTTATAATCGCGAATAATAATAGGGTAAATTTTATTGTTTGGTTTTCAATTTTTAAGCGGTTTTTGAGTTCATTAAATATTCCATTATATATACATCTTTGCATGATAAATGTATGTCTTGATTGTTTATTATCTGGAGGGTACACATCTTTTTCTTATTAATAAATTGTAAATATGGTTTAAAAGTTCTATTTTTTAAAACCATCTGTTGTCGGATATGTTAAATACCTGTTGTGAACTATATAATTTTTTTCTAAAGTTGTTTTTTCAAGAATATGCCTCATTTGTAATTTTATGCTGTTCAAGGATGAAATAATTATCAGGACCTAATGCTTGCGCAAATTACCGTGCTCCTGTTTTCATTTAGCGGATGATAATCCTTTGGATAAAATATTTTGGGGTAGGGTGAATATTGAAAAAGTTTTTTTTATGTTATGTACTACAGCTATTATGGATACACATCTTTTGCACAACCTCAGATAGCGAAAGCCAATGGAGCCGGGTTACGAATTAGGCAAGTTATATGGAAAAGAATTGATAGAAGTGAATTGTTTTGAGCCAATGGATTATTTGATGCCCAATTTATTACATCCTAGAGAATTTGCTAAGCGGGGACACAATCAAAGCGGTTGGATAGTCACAGGGGTGGCTGAACGGATTTCTGCTAAGCTGATGACCGATAATTTACACAAATTCATTATTATCAGGAGTATGGCCATTGAGGGAAGATATAGGCGATGGGGAAAGATTGTCGACATCTTCGATGTTATAAATCCGCCTCTATTGGAGGACAGAATAGGCCTACTGGTTGATGATGTGTTAATAACAAGCGGCACTGCTATAATAGCATGTGCAGATCAGTCGATGAATAGCACAGGTATTAGAGTGAGTGTGACAACACTTGCCTATGCCTTCACACAAGGAGATACAAGAAATAATTCGGGTTTACTGTCTGTAAGCTTAAATATGAATCATTTTTAACTTTTCGGGTATTTGCATTATTATTCTTCCTGAACATTTTATATAAATGAACGAATTAAAACTATTAAATGACTCTTTAATTAAAGAGGTTGCTGAAAGAAAACGCGCAGAGTTGCTTGCTGCTGAACATGCCAATAATTATCGGACGCTTTATAATAACAGTTACGATGGATATCTCATTTTGTCTGATAATTATAAAGTAATTGAATTTAATCAGGCATTTACCGACATAACGGGTTATACTCCGGAAGATTTATTGGGGAATTGTATTTTAGATGTAATAGGAGATAATTATGTGCCCATTATTGAAGAAAGAAGAAAATTGTCGCTGGCTAAAAAGAAAATGTCAAATCTCACTTTAGATATCAAAGACAAAAAGGGGGACAGATTGGTTTTGCAAACACAGCGGGTCGTTATCAATCAGAATAATAACACCACTATATCGTTGGTGATTTTAAAGGACGTAACCGAACAAACAATTGCAACCGAAAAGTTGGCGAAAAGTGAGGTGCTATACAGGACCTTGTATAGGAACACCAATGATTCGATTCTAATTATGAACCACAATGAACTGGTTGATTATAATATAATGGCTCAAAAACTATATCCAGATATCCAGTTTAGTAAGGAAAACATCCCTTATGTCGACGTATATAAGGATTTTGGCGAGATAAATGACAGCGTTCAATTACCCGAAAAACTTTCATTGGCATTTCGTGGTAGTACTCAAATATTTGAATGGGTTCATCTCCATGTTGATCCTCGGAAACCTGTGTATACACTGGTCAATATTACGCCTTTAAAAGAGCTTGGCGAAAAGTTTTACATGGTGGTTGAGCGGGATATCACAGAAAGAAAAAAAAATCAGAATCTCATACTGAATTCTATTATTCACACCGAAGAAAATGAACGAAAAAGAATTTCCTCAGATCTACATGATGGAATTGGGCCAATCTTAACAACTATTAAGTTATATGCTCAGGCCTTGATGGATGAAAGCTCTTCGGATAAAAAAGAGTTCATTAAAACTAAATTAACGGGGTTGGTGGATGAAGCAGTTAACTCTATTTCTGAAATTGCTTTTAATATTAGTCCACATATATTGGCTAATTATGGAATAATTGCGGCGATAGAATCATTTATCACCAAATTAAATGTGTCAGAAAAATCCAAAATTATATTTACACATAACAATATTCAACGTTTCGATAAGAACAAAGAAGTTACCGTTTACCGAATTTTTGCCGAATTAATTAACAATGCTATAAAATATGCCAAAACAACCAAGGTTACTTTTCATATAGAAGAGACCCAATATGGGATTAACTTGCATTATAAGGATAATGGTATTGGCTTTAATACTGAAGATATTGGTAATAAAAAAGCTGGTATGGGATTGCTAAATTTAAGAAATCGTGTGCAGTCATTTAACGGTAAGTTTGTGTTAAATAGCCAAATAGGTCAAGGTGTTGAAGTTAAAATGTGGTTACCCAAAGCAAATAGACTATGATACGTGTTGCAGTAGTAGATGATCATGAACTTTTTAGGGAAGGATTGGTAATGGTTTTAAACCAAATGAATGATATTGAAGTAAATGCCGATTTTGGTTCCGGGCAGGAATTTTTAAAGGCTATCGATGATTTGGATATTGATCTGGTTTTAATGGATATTAACATGGAAGTTATGAATGGTATTGAAACCACTCAAAAACTAAAGGCAATAAAACCTGAAGTAAAAGTGATTGCGGTAACTATGTATACCGATGATTCATATTATCTCCAGATGATTAATGCCGGTGCTCATGGTTTTGTGCTAAAAAAGGCCGGTAAATATGAGCTCGGACAAGCAATACATGAAATTCATAATGGGGGTAATTATTTTTCGCAGGAGATTTTACAAAAAATGGCACTTAATGCCATAGCTAAACCTGAAGAAACTGAAAATAAATTAAGCGTTAGAGAAATAGAAGTGTTGCAGTTGATTTGTAAAGGTCATTCGACCAAAGAGATTTCTGAAATGCTTTTTTTGAGCCATAAAACCATTGAAGTACACCGATCTAATATTCTCCGAAAGTCAGGGAAAAAAAATGTTGCCCAACTTGTAATGTGGGCGCTGAAAAATAATTATGCGACTATTTAAAGTCTGTCTGTAAAGCCCAACTTCTGCGTTACGCTTGTTCTAAAAATGGTCATTTAAGTGAGTAAATTCAAATTTTTTGGGCTTAGCAAGTCTTGAATTTGAACGTTTATTTTCAAGCACCCGGTTTTTCTTGCTGATATTAATTATCAGAGAATCTTTCAATTTCGTGTACTAAGGGAAAACCCTTAATGCTATTAGGTAATTAATTACCTAAAATGCGGACTTCCCCTATTTCACACTTTTTTATTCTGTTGCACTTTTGTTCCCACAAAAAGAAGGTAATGGAGCAAGGAATTAATGATAATATTGAGGGTGACAACTCAGTTTTAAAAAGTGGATTAAAGTTCTTTATTAAATCAGGCTTTTGCATCAGACCTTTGTCATAAGCATTGTATTGGTTAATTGAAGTGCGGCAATGAAGCGTCTTTTGATAGCCGTTTATGAGGTGCAATAAATTCTGTAATGCATAAGACGGATAAAAAATCATGTTTATTGGCAGGCCGTAAGCAGAACTTCTCATGAATCTTACTTTACATCTATCAATTTATTAACAAGTCACTGGGGAAATTAGCATGGGGCTTTAATAGATAGGTATTCAATCAACTACAACATAATTTTTTCCCACTAAGTATAATAACTCTTGCTCCTGCTTAAGTAATAAGCGGTGGAGTATGTTTAAAAAAACTTATGAACGATTACTGTAATTAAAAACGTAAATATGAGAACTACAAAAAAACAATTATTATTACTTATGGCTGTTTTGGCATTTGGGGGAATTCAGATAAATGCGCAGGACCAATGGGAGCCTCAAACAAAAATCAGCGGGTATATCTCCACTGAGTTCAATTATTTCAATGAGCTTGATGATTATGACAAAGAATACGGAGTGGCGCTTTCTGAAGCAGGTATTTTAGCCAGTTACCAACCCACTAAGGTTGTTTCTCTTAAAATGGTATTTGTGTATCGGCCTGATTACTCCATTGATCAAATGATTAACGAAGCAAATATTCAGTACCGCCTTTCTCGGAATTTAAATTTTAAGGCAGGGCGTTTTCTTACGCCACTAAGTCCTATGAACACATACTATTATGCGCCGGTTAATATAAGCGCCACTTTACCGGTACTGATCTCAAATCATGAGTTTTTTCCTTTAAATATGGATGCCGTTTCATTGAACGGTAAGTTTGGAGATGACGTAAATATGAGCTACGATGTCTTTGCAGGAGGCTATAACAACTCAATGTGGTTGAACACCGGAGCTGTGGGCTTTTTCGGTAACGAGGTGTCTTATTACGGAGAGTTATTACACAGTCCTTTTACAGTCGATGATTCCTATAAAGCAACCCGTAATCTGGCTGCTGGTGGTAATATCCGTTTCGCATATCAAGATTATATAAATGTTGGCCTGGGCGTTTTTAACTCTAAAAAAGAAAAGGTGCCCGCTAAGGTGATAGGTAATAGTACGGTACTCCTTTTCGATTCAGAAAGATTTAGTTATGGTCTTGATGCCAAATTCACTTATAATAACACACAGTTGACAGGGGCAATATGGAATTCAGACTTAACAATTAACGACATATATATCGATCATAAAGGTGCTTTTATTGAGTTAAATCATGCTCTTGGTAAAGTAACCCCTTATGTGAGATACGAAGATCAAACTTCTTTTTATGTTGAATTTCAGCGTTATACCGGAGGTTTGATGTATAAGCCAAACTTTGAAACCACCGTTAAATGTGAGTATTTGCACTACGAACAAGAAGTACAGAACTTAGATGGCTTTGTTGCATCACTGATTTATTCATTCTAGTATCTTTTATACAACAAGTAAAAAAATGAAACAGTTCATTGCATTATTTATATTGGTTGTAACAATTCTTGCAGGAAGTGCAGATGCTCAAACCTATAAGGTAATTGTTAACAACGCAAACGAAACCGGATCTATCAGTAAAAAAGAGTTATCCATGGTTTTCCTGAAGAAAAAGAAACAATGGGACAACGGCGTCATGATCACGCCTGTTGAACATCCTGTGCGCGCCGAATTAAGGGCATCTTTTTCAAAGGATGTGTTTAATAAGAGTGTGGATGCTATGCGAAGTTATTGGCAGCGTGCTATTTTCTCGGGACTGGCCACTGCGCCTGTTGAGAAAGCTACAGATAAAGAAATTGTAGAATTTGTTAAAAATAATACAGGTGCTATTGGTTATGTTTCGTCTGCGACCAGTACTGCTGGTGTGAAAACATTAGTCATCAAAGAATAAATACTATGAGACTGTTAAAGGAATTAAAAGTACGTGCCAAAGTAGCTACTTTCCCAGGACTATTTGTTTTTGTAATCGCCATTCTGTTTTTTATAATTCAATGGAGCAATAACAACAGTCGGCATCATTTGAATGAAATTCAGCAGGCATATGTACCTTATAGCGAAATTTGTAAACGTTTGTTAATCATTCAGGGTAATATGCAACGGTCATTTCAGGATGGGGTGGCTGTTATGGACGAATCTTATATTGATGCAACAATTAAATTGTACGATGAGTTTTATACGCTCAGCGATAGTGCTGTACAATTACTTGGAGGTATCAAAAGTGTAAAAATTGATAGCGCACTTCTGGTACTTGATAAATATTATCCTTTGGCAGTCTCCTCTTCTAAGAATATGATCGCAGGTAATATGGGCGAAGAGGTGAGTCGTGATATGGAGTTAATGATCACTGAGCTGAATGTATTAAAACGTTTATTGAACGAAATTTCAGCTTCGTCAGAAATTTTATTGCAACAAGCTTTTGATGAGGCCAACGAACAATCCTCTAACCTCGCAATGATCATAAACGGGGTATTGCTATTTAGTTTAGCCATATTTATCACCATTTCAATAATTATTTCCAAATCTATTGTAAATGGGCTGAAACTATCCATTAAATATCTGCTCAGGCTGGCACAAGGCGATCTGAATTTTAGAATAGAAGAGGAGATAACCAATAACAAAGACGAAATAGGAGATATTTCCAGGGCGATTAATATGCTTGTGTCAAAGCTTTCTGAAATTATTGTTGGAGTGCAATTGGAAGCCAATGAAATTAATAAGATTAGTGGGCATTTGAGTGTTACTTCTGAAAAAATTTCAACCGGGTCTAATGATCAGGCGGCATCCGTGGAGGAGATATCATCTACCATGGAAGAAATTGCTGCCAATATTGATCAAACATCAGAGTACTCCGTTAAGACTGAGAAAATTGCTGTTTCTTCGGCCGGTGATATGCGGCGGGTAAGTGAAGCTGCCGTCAATAGTCTGAATTCGGTTACTTCTATTGCAGAAAAGATCAATATGATTACAGACATTACTTTTCAGACAAATATTTTGGCTTTAAATGCCGCTGTAGAAGCGGCCAGGGCAGGTGAGCATGGGAAAGGATTTTCTGTTGTTGCGGCAGAAGTGCGAAAATTGGCGGAAAGAAGCAAAGTGGCTGCCGAAGAAATAGTGGCTTTAGCCAAAATGAGTGTTGAACAGACCACAAATTCTAAAGACTTAACAGAGGATTCAATTCCTCAGATACAAACTACGGCGCAATGGATTCAGGAAATCTCATCGGCCAGTTTAGAACAAAGGAATGGCGTTAAGCAGGTGAATGAAAGCGTGCAGCTTTTGAGTGTTGTGGCACAACAAAATGCTTTAAGCTCTGAAGAGATGGCTTCTGCCTCTGAAGAATTAATGAATAAAGCAGAAAAGTTTTCTAAATTAATCGGGTATTTTAAAGTGTCATAACACGATGGGGGGTAATTACTTCGCCTCGGTTTCCCCATCGGTTGCTATCCTGACAAGACCATTGAAGCGGCCTTTCAATGTAACAATCACCTTAGGAGCGTCTTTTTGAATATATTGTGTTTGTGATAATACGGTTATAGTCAAACACCCGATGTTTTGACAACTATTTTCAATCTACTAACAATATTTTAGTCTCACTGAAAAGTTGAAAAAAATAAGTTTCCTCTCATTCAATTTACAAGTGTGAGTTGTGGACCTAGTAAAGTCACTATCCCTTTTTTTAGCAGCTATCAACAGAATCTGATAGAGAGAAATTTGATTTTGTATCAATAGGATGTACATGTAATAACTCAGATGCACTAAGAATATATATGCATAGAAGTAATTTTGACTATAAATTTTTATTGTCATCAGTTGAAGTAAGAAATAATTATTCAATTCAATCTTTCCCTGTATTTTTTATACTTGATGATAATCATGTGATTGTATAGGGAATAAAAGGTTATATTAAAAATCTGGTTGTCAAAAAGGTAAGGGGCGCAATGGGTAAACTGATATAGAAATATCAGAGTGCAACATCTAGGCGTATGAGTGGTCGGAACGGCCCCGCGATTACCCCGGGTTCAACGACATCCCAATCGTATTACAACAGAGTGTTATTGACTGACTGGCGTTTTATATGTTTTTGGGAAGAATGCCAGTGCTTGCATTGTGCTGTTTCTGTCCAATTTAGTTGGTAAATATCAGCGAATTAGTAAATTTATTGTCTGTTTTTTTCCGGAAATAACGAGCAAAAGACAATTTAAATGCAATAGTTCTTTTAGGCTATAAACGATGAAGGCAATATGGGAAGGTTATGGGGGATATTATGAAAGAACGTAACAATATATTATTGATTTTTTTGCTATTGACCATAAATCTATCGGCACAGGTTGGATATGATACAATCCCTGAGAATGAAGTTATTATTGGTGGATATGGATGGGAAACACTATTTATATTTAATGACTTTGAAAATCAGGCATTGACATATTTTGACAAAATTGATTTTGAAAATCTTGATTGCTATGGTGAGAAAGTATTTGTTGAGACAATTTTTGGGGAAAATGGAGAATTAAAAAATACCAGAATTGTTAAATCAGCAAGCCCTATTTGTGATTCCATTGCATTCAATTTTGTTAAAGGTCTTAAAGACTGGTTGCCTGGATTAGTAAGAGGAAAATTTGTTGATATACCCTTCATTTTCCCTATCACTTTAGATAGCGTAGAGATTAAGGATAAATACTTAAAACCTGATATATTTTTTAATGCACCAGATGAAGAGTATTTTAAAAGGAAAGAGTATTTTGACTTTTATTACTCTAATAAATGCAATCAAAAAATAATAAATGACTTTGACTTCTTTAAAAATTATATGGCTGAAACTCTCAGAGACAGTCAATATGTCCATGTTCTTACTGATTATAAGTTAAAAAGAAAAGAAAGTATCGTTTTGGAGTTTAATATTCCGAAAAGTAAGGACACTCATCTACTGGTAAAAGACTCTCACAAAGGCTGGATACTTTATGAATATAATCTTAAAAAAGGTAAAGTTCGTGTTCCTGGAGATGGAAAACTACTTTTGATTTTCTACGCAGAAGGGACTACCCCATTAATTCAGACAATGATGATTTATCCTGAAAAGGATACTACTATTAATTTAGAATTAGAAAAATATACAAAAGGGAGATTGTTGGACGAGATAAAAATATACAGGCCTTAGTGTTGTGTGTAAAATGTCTGGCGGTCAGTTGGCTGTTGAATTGTTTAGCTCGTGTCAAAAGTCGTTGTCACTTGGCAGGAAAGTGATTCTCTATACCAAAAGTTTCTATTTTGGGATAATGAAGCGGACAGCAGGAAGACGATGATAAAAAAACCGGAAATATGATTCGAAAGGAGGAGGTCTGAATATGAAGGATAAATATAAAGTTGTTCAAAGTAGAAAAAGTGACTATCCCAAACCAATTTAACTGAAGACGGGATTCATCGTTCAAAAAGAAAAAACAAGCCCGGGGATGGTGTGCAATAAAGAAAAGCACCTGCTATACATCATAAAGGAATTTAAAAAAAAAATATGGCAACAGTTAATACCTATTTATATTTTAACGGGAATTGTGAAGAAGCATTTGATTTTTACAAATCTGTTTTTAATAAGGATTTCCGTTTTATTGGACGCTATAAAGATGTGCCAGAAGTTGCAAGACATAATTTCCCAAATTGCCAGGATGAACATATTATGCATATTGCACTACCTATTAGTGATGAAACAATTTTAATGGGAGCCGACATTATTGATCTCAACAGACAGGAAAACCATTCATCAAAATATTTTTCACTCTACGTTAATACTGATAGTAAAAAAGAAGCTGATAGATTGTTTGCTTCTTTTTCAAAAGATGGAGAAATAAAACTGCCTGTTTCTGACCAATTTTGGGGCGCTTATTATGGAATATGTACGGATAAATTTGGTGTTAATTGGAAGATAAGTTTTAGTCAGGAAACGACTTAATTAGTGCCTGTCCATAAACTAAGTGTTTGAAATATAAAGTTCAAATTCAAGGCTAGCGCAGCCCGAAAAATGTGAGTTTACTATGGTAAATGACCATTGTGGGGACAAGCATAACGCAGAAGTTGGACTTTCCTGCAAGCTCCAGTTAAGATGCTGAAATCCAGTTGTTGTTAAAAAAATCAATCCTTTCGCTCATTGGTTTCGACTACGACTAATTTTCAGTAATTTAGATGGTGCTTTCAAAATTTCCCGAAAGGCTGTGTGATTTTTTTGGCGGTGTTGTGGTGAGGGGAGTGCTTGCCTCAGAAATGTTTTTGCAACCCCAACCCAACAATGGTTATCCCGAAATTTTTCTATCAAACAACAAAGTTCAAGAATTTGGATTTCTCAACTGCCACATTGTCCGATGAGAGAGCAGAATTAAAGTACGAGTGTCAAACAACGATTTTTTAAGATGCCGAGTCGGGGCCAGCGCTTAAATAAAAGAGGCATGAAGATGGCGCGGAGAGGTTTGCGAGTCAGGAAACGAGGTTCACGAGTCAGGAAACGAGGTTCGCAAGTCAGGAAACGAGGTTCACGAGTCAGGAAACGAGGTTTGCGAGTCAGGAAACGAGGTTCACGAGTCAGGAAACGAGGTTCGCAAGTCAGGAAACGAGGTTCACGAGTCAGGAAACGAGGTTCGCGAGTCAGGAAACGAGGTTCACGAGTCAGGAAACGAGGTTCGCAAGTCAGGAAACGAGGTTCACGAGTCAGGAAACGAGGTTCGCGATTCAGGAAATGAGGTTTGCAAGTCAGGAAACGAGGTTTGCAAGTCAGGAAACGAGGTTCACGAGTCAGGAAATGAGGTTCGCGATTCAGGAAACGAGGTTCGCGATTCAGGAAACGAGGTTTGCAAGTCAAGCTGTAATATCCTAAATTAGCTTGACAGATTTTACAACATTACTTGAATGGGATACAAACATAAAACATCATACTGGTT
>NZ_JBQTGJ010000027.1:0-37522 GCF_052400685.1 Geofilum sp. OHC36d9 | reverse complement strand
GTCAGGCTTCTCATCCGGCACAAATTGCAAATTCAGATGGCGCTTTGTGGAATGGTGATAAATGCCGAACCGACGGAAGCGTACGTAACCATCCGGCATGACATGCAGGCAGAATCGACGCAAAAACGCTTCACCTCTAAGTGATACCGGTTTCTTTTGTGCCCGGTCACGGTAGTTTTTGGCCACCAAAGTGACGAGTGTTGAGTTAATGTTCAAGATCCTCTGTTTGCTGATGGCAATACGATGAATATACAATCCCGGATACCTGATGATAGGCTCAGCGCCTGCCGGGGATGACTCACAATAGACCACCCACTTTCCTTGCAAGCACAAAACATCAGTTATTTAAGATTTCATGGTAGACCCGAATGTAATCTTTAGCCATTCTTTCCCTGGAAAAACGGGTTTCCACATTTTTCCGGCAATCGGATCGGTTAAGGCTGTCCAGAAGTTTACAGCAGTCAATGGCTTCATCGGTATTTGCGGCCAGAAAGCCATTGACGCCCGAGGTAATTATTTCGGGCATACTTCCTTTTTCGAAAGCGATGACAGGCGTTCCACACGCCATTGCCTCAACAACGGACAACCCAAATGGCTCATTAAATTGAATGGGGTGCAACAACGCCAGAGCATTGCCCAGTAATGAATTACGACGATCGTCGCCTATGCTGCCAATGTATTCTACCACTCCCTTTTTTAAATGAGGCGCCACAAATTGGTTATAGTAATTCTGATCCTGAATGATTCCGGCAATAACGAGTTTTTTGCCGGCTCCTTTGGCAATTTCAATGGCTTCTTTAGTGCCTTTATCGGGATGAATACGTCCATAGTACAGCAGGTAGTCGCCGGAAGGGTTGTTGTTGAAGGTAAAGCGGGTTAAATCGATGCCGTGATAAATTGTTGATATATAGTTTAGTTGGGGTGACCGGTCGGCATTGCTGATTGAAACATAATAAGAGGTCGGGTTATACTTTTTAAAGACCGGCACTATTTTCGGTGACGAAAATCCGTGGATGGTGGTTAACACGGGGGTATTGACCAACGCGGAGTAGGAGAGCGGCAGGAAGTCGAATTGGTTATGAATCAGGTCAAAATCCTGTGCTTCCTCAAAACATTGTGAGATGTGTAAACATTCCCATACCTTGGCATCCATGGTTGGGTCTTCTTCATATCCCTGGCGACAGACCGATTTTAATTTGGCCGAAGTGAGCGAGTTGCCTGTGGCAAATAATGTTACTTCTATTCCATTTTTTATGAGTTCTTCGGTGAGCACCGAAGTTACCAGTTCCCAGGGGCCGTAATGTACCGGGGGCGTGCGCCATGCGATGGGCGCTAACATTGCTATTTTCATCTGTTTATAATTTGTTTCTCAGTTGCCATATGGAACTCCCATGAAAATAATTATCCCCCTGTGTGAGAATCCCTTTATCATGGTCGTTTCATGGTTTTAATGAAATCATTTGGTTTAATATTTCGTCAATACCGATCGTGGCAAATTTGGTGATGATATCGCTCATGGCATAGGGCAGAATGAGAGTGCGGTCGATAACCATGGCACCACAGGTATATAGCACGTTGGGCACATAGCCAAACCGCTCGCCTTTGGAGGGCTCCAACAATGGTTTGTCGAGGCGCCCAATGACCCGCCATGGCTCATTTTTATCGAGCAGGAGAGCGCCCAGCGAATAGCTCCTTACCGGACCTACTCCATGGGTTATCACCAGCCATCCTTCATCAATTTCGATGGGCGAGCCACAATTACCTATCTGGATATATTCCCAATAATAGGTGGGGTTAATGAGTTTTTTGTAGTCGTACCAGAAATATGGATTATCAGACTGCATGATGTAGAGCGATTCGTTATCCTGCCTGCCCAGCATCATATATAGACCGTTAATCTTTCTGGGAAACAGAGCCATGCCCTTGTTTTTGGCACCGGGGCCATTGAGGGTGGAGACGGTAAACTTACTGAAGTCGGTTGTTTCAAGCATTTCGGGCATAACGGTTCTGCCATCAAAAGCCGTAAAAGTAGCGTAATACTTACAGGTGCCGTTGTCGTCAACAAATTTGACAAACCGGGCATCTTCGAGGCCGTTGCTTTGCGATGGCGACGCGGGGTATATGGCACGGGTGGTAATGTCGTTGTCCGAAAATTGCAACGTAAAATTGGACAAAGCCAGCAGGCGGATGTCGTTTAGTGATTCTTCAACGGAAGTTTTATCATTGTAAATATTAGAGCTTCTGATACGTGAGATGGCATTATTTAATTCGTCGAACGAAAAGGTGTCATTGAGCAGCTCGATAGCTCTCAGCGCATGCTCGGTTAAAATACCCAATTCATTGGCTTTTTTGGTGAACAGGGCTTTTTCATAGTCATGCTGCGTACGTTTCGGCTCAATGATTTTTGGCGAATTAGGCTTTAATGTGATATTATAATCCTGGTCTATAATGCCTTCCATAAAAAGGATGGATGAGATATGGCCTTCGCCAATGGCACGAAGACTGAGGATGAATTTGGTAACGCCTTCTTTATCCTGTATGGGATGCGGAACGATGGACGGGTTAAACAGCGCCGTCGATTCCAGTGCATATTGCTGTGTAAAATAAGCCCCGATCAGTAACCTCATATTTTCATCAATGGATATGTTGGTTGGCAGCCGGTCTTTTACATTTTCGAAATGGTCCAGAAAAACCGATTTTATGTCTTCATGTCCGGTGTTAAAGCGGGTGTAAATACTGTCGAGCATTTTTTCGCGCTGGGCTTTGCTGGTGGTAAATATTCGCAGCAGTATATGATCAACATGCGACGGATTACCGGGAATAAAAGGGCGCAAAAGCATTCGGTGGGTTGAGGGTAATATTTGTATGGGTAATTTTGTCACTTTCATGATTAAGCTTATTTGTTTTTATTACGTACATAATAGGAGATCTGGATAAGAGACAACAGGCACGATAAGGTTGATTCGGCACCCTGATTAAGATTGACTCTTCCGGGATGCAGGCCATCGCGACAGCCGCCAGTGGCGAAGTCGTACAATGGCAACGAGATTTCGTTTTCGCCGGTAAACCAGGCAAAAGCGCTCATGGCATAATCGCCGTATTTTAAATTGTGGGTTATTTTTTCGGCCAGAATGCAGGCATCGATGATGCCGTGTGCTTCGATGGGCTGCTGGTCGAAGGACGATTTTTGGTCGCGCGTTAACCAGCTGTTATTGCCGATCGGCAGAAACAGGCTGTCGACGAACTGTTTTTTTATGAGCCAGTCCAGCAGTCTGAGGCCTCTCTGAATGAATAGATTTTCTTGTAACCGTATGCCGGCCAATAACAGGGCATGCGGAATGCGTGCATTGGCATAAGTGACAATTTCTTCGTACCAGATCCATTCTTTGTCGTCAATGGTTTCATCGAAGAAGGCTGATAACTGTGCCGCTTTTTCTGCCAAAAGTTGTTGAATGGTTTCGTCGTCGTGCTTTTCCAGATAATGTGCCAGGCCCAATATGGCATACGCCAGTGCCCGTGGGTGACGAATGTCATTGATGTGCTGCAATCCTTTATGGAATAAGTATTTGGAGTGATGATGAAAGTTTTCTATTTTGGTTTTTGAGGCCGTATATCCCAATGCCCAAAGTGTTCGGCCAAAGCTGTCTTCCGAACCTTGTTCTTCGAGCCATTCGCGGTTGTATGACATGAAATTCCTGAATTTTCCATTGGCCGGGTTCAGGGCGTAATCAATAAAGGAGAGATAGATGCTGGTTAGTTGTATCAGCAGATCGGTGTCCTGAACTTCGTCCTGCAACATGGTCGAAAGAATCAAGGCCCGGGCATTATCGTCGATGCAATAGCCGTATGAACGATCGGGGACATTGTAGCGCGCATGTTGCAGTATCCCGGTGTCATCGGTAAGCACTTTCAGGTGAGTCAGATTAAGTGGCGGCAAGGTAAAGCTGGCCTCTTTATCGTCGGCCATCTGGTAGTTTGAGGTGAGACTCAATCGTTCATGGTAAGCTTTTCGAACTATCTCGAGATAATACTGTCCGATTTTGGGCCAGTAGCATTGTTGAGCCAGCTTCAGGGCGTTAGCGCCGATGGCCTTTCTCTTCTCATCATGGGTGAGCAAATCGTTTATATGTTGAGTTAATTGTTCATGGTTGTTAAAGTCGAACAGGATGCCACGGTCATTGGCCAGCATTTCGCGCGCGTACCAAAACGGCGTTGAGATGATGGGCTTGCCCGCGCCCATGGTATAGATAAGAGTGCCCGATGAGATTTGTTTTTCATCCTGGTAGGGAATGACATAGATGTCGCAGGCGGCCAGAAAATCAAACAGTTCTGCATTAGAGACAAACCGGTCGACAAAGATGACATTTTTTTCGAGCTTCAGCTTTTTAACCAACCGGATTAATGAGTGCCGGTAGTCTTCTCCTTCCAGTTTTAAAACGTGAGGATGTGTGGCTCCCAGTATAATGTATACCACCTCGGGATGTTCTTTTTTTACTTCATACAAAGCTTTTATGACCACTTCCAACGATTTATTGCGCGATAATAAACCAAAGGAGAGCAGAATCTTTTTGTTTTTTACCCCCAACTGTTGCTTTAACGTCTGCGCATTGTCGAACGATATTTTATGTACCCCATGATGTATGTGTTCAATTTTTCCGGGATCGATGTTATAGATGGTTTTTAAAAAAGTCATGCCTTTTTGCGAAATGCTAATCACTTTACTGGACAGGCGGCCGATTTCCGACATGATAAATTTCTGCTCCGGCGTTGGGTTGTCAATGATGGTGTGCAGTGTTGTAATGACCGGCATACGCAGCCGTTTTATCAGCTGGAGAATGTGTTCGCCATAACTGCCGCCAAATATGCCGTATTCATGCTGAAGAATAACGGCATCAATATTATTCGTATTTAAATAATTGCTCGCTCTAACATACGAGATGACCTCGTTTTGTTCTATTTCAAACTGCACATCGTCGGGATAATTGTACTTTTTAAGTCCGTCGTTGATGGCAATGACCACTGTTTTGCATCCCGTTTGTTTAATGCCTTCATTTAAATCGTTGGTAAAAGTGGCGATTCCGCATCTCCTGGGCGGAAAAGTTCCTATTAATGCTATTTTCATAATGACTAAGTTTTATTATTTATTATATCAATCAAGACGCTGGTAAGCCGGCCATATTTATGGGCCAGCATATCTGCCTGTGACCGCAAATCGTGCGGCTCAGTCAGAAGAAGGTCTTGTAAACAATTCAGACAAATACTGATGCCTTTGGCAGTGACTCAATACACCGGCTGAAGAAGATATAGCCTGCGATTCAGAAAAGAGATTCTTTTTAATGTCCCGGATATTTCCAGTATGTTCAGATGAAACAGAATACCATTGAAATAAGGAGTTAACTGATCCTTTTCAATCTATTCAGTATGAAGTTTAAAACTTTGTCTGTGGCATTTTATGACTATATCATTTTCAGCAAATTCAGAGTCATTGTCATATAACCAAATAAAGTTTGTTATTCAGTTAAAGAAACACCTTTACACCGTTTTGTTGTCCCCTTCCAGTTTATGGGGAGCGATGCCTATTATATCATTTTTTTTGATGATTAGCAATAGATGTGTTGAATAATTTGGTGCTATTAATTTTTTTTATAATAGTGGTTGAAATGCACGGCAGCCTAAAATTGTTTTCAATATTTGTTGTGACCCATTCAGAGCCGGAGTCAGGCAGCCAATTGAAATAAATGGGGAAGTCCATTATCCGGAATTATCACCCTCATTGGTGTGGCGACTCAGGTTTTCTTTTGTTTGTTATCGTTGTAAACGCCCCATTGAAAGCGAATGTGTTGAAGCAGAGGATTATTTCTTTCGGATGTTATTTAGGAAAATTAAATAGTTTTAACAGATAAAATTTACCTTTGGTTTAACTTCTTAATTTGGTCATTGTAATAGTTATTCCCAATGTGTAATAAAATCTTGCGTAAATTAGGCAGGCACAAAACCATCGTTAATACAATTTTGTTTGCGTTTGTTTTAATTGGACTAACCTCTTTCTCTCTGGAAGAAAAGAACCAGGAATTTATGGGAAAGGTCGTGTCTAATTTCAAAGAATATTTTTTGACAGCCCTCGAAGAGAAGGTGTATTTACAAACCGACAAGCCTTACTACAGTGCAGGTGAAAATATTTGGTTCAAAGGTTATCTGGTAAATGCGGCCACCCTTAAACCTCAGTCGTTGAGCCGATTTGTCTATGTTGAATTAATTAACCGGATGGATTCAGTTGTATCGCGGGTGAAGATTCGCAAGGATTCGACAGGATTTGCCGGGTATATTAAATTAAAACCGGATTTACCTTCCGGCGATTATAATCTGCGCGCTTATACCTATTGGATGCAAAATAACCCCACCGATTTCTTTTTTCATAAATCATTATATATTGGAAATAGAATTGATGATGAGGTTAGCTGTCGGGCCACCTATGACACGCCGGCAAACGGACAGGTTTTTGTCAACCTCCAATTCTCAGATAGCCATTCTCAACCTATTACCGAAAAAAGTATTTATGTTTTGCAAAATGGGTTGGGCGTCAAAAACCGAAAGAATACGTATTTGTCCGACGCTTTGGGAAAGGTAAAAGTTAGTATTCCCTATGAACCTTCTTCGGGTAAAACAGGATACCTTGATGTTTATATAGATGATCCGGATTTAAAGTATCACACCTCTATTTATCTGCCGGATTTCAGTCACGATTTTGATGTCCAGTTTTTCCCCGAGAGTGGCGTGTTTCTCAATAACTGTATTCAGGAGGTTGCATTTAAGGCGATTGGTACCGATGGGTTATCAGAAGTTGTAAGCGGAAAGGTTTATTCCAACAACGGGGATTTAAAATTTGAGATTGTTTCAAACGATAAGGGGATGGGTAAATTCATGCTGAGTCCGTTACCCCAAGAGAGTTATTATGCAATAGTCAGGTCCGAGAAGGGAGATGAAAAGCGCTTTGATCTGCCTCAGGCCACGGAAGAAGGTGTTGCACTTAACGTGAATGTTTTTGGTGACAAGGTGATATATGGGGTAACCGATAAACGAAAAGACAAGTCAATGTCACTTTATATGCTGATACATACCAGAGGTGTCCCGGTTCTGATTTCGCCACTGGTAAAGTTGAGGGGTCAATTCCGGCAGGGGAATTTGAATCCTGGTGTTTATGCCATCTCGATATTGGATGGTATGGGTAATATGCAGTGCGAAAGATTGTTTTTTTCAACAACAGCTAATTTGCCTTTGGTTGAAATGGATACAGATAAAGCCTATTATGGACGACGGGAGGCGGTTGATTTAAGCTTTAAGATTCAACCTTTAAATGGGGGGTCGCCGGCGGGTAGTTATGCGGTGAGTGTGACCGACCAAAGGCTCGTTTTAAAAGATTCATTAAACGATAATATCGTGAGTTATCTGCTGCTTTCTTCCGACATAAAGGGACACATCGAGGATCCATTGTTTTATTTTGAGGGAGATGCGATTGAGCAGAGCAGACGTCTCGACCTTTTAATGCAAACTCAGGCATGGCGCCGTTATAATACGACAGAGGTTGCTCAGCATCGTTTTAAAATGCCGGAATATTATATTGAAGTCGGTCAGACCTTGTCGGGAAGGGTTTTAAACATTTTGGGAAAGCCGCCCAAAAAATGTAATGTATTTGCTTTGGGCCCCGGGATATTCTCTGCTACAACAACCGACAGTTTGGGGCGTTACCAGATTGATGGTATTCAATTTGACGACAGTATCAGTTTTATTTTGAAAGCCCAAAAAGCCAGGCGTTTCCCCGGAGTGGAAATTGTTCCGGATAAAGAGGTTTTTCCTTCATCTCAAACGTTTTTTACCGCGCCGCAGGCAATTCCTCACGCCTTTCCAAACGACTATTTTGAACAGAGCAAACAAAAATATTACATTGACGGGGGAATGCGCATGATTCATCTCGATGAGGTAAAGATCTATGGTGATGCGCAACCGAATGACGCGGCAACTAATTATTATTCGGGATTGGCAGATTCTGAGATCGATGCTGAAAAGATTGAACAGTATGCCGGCCTGTCACTTTTTGACCTTCTCTCGACCCTGCCGGGGGTTCAGGTTAACGGTGATGAGGTCCGGATTAGAGGAAATCAGTCGGAGCCCACCTTGTTTATCGATGGTATGCCCGAAATGGATCTTTCTGAACTTAGGTATATTCAACCCGGCGATGTGGCCAAAATTGAAGTCTTTAAAGGGGCCAGTGCCGCTATTTTCGGGACTGATGGGGCCAATGGTGTAATCGCCCTTTCCATAAAGAGAGGCGCTGTTATTGAACGAACTACTTCAGTCAGTATGACCCGGTTTTCTCCTTTGGGGATTCAGAAACCGGAACAGTTTTATGTGCCAAAATATGAGGTTCAAAAGAATAAGGAGGATCCCAAACAGGATATGAGAACTACCATTTATTGGAATCCATCCCTTATGTGCGACTCCACAGGAATCCTTCGAATGTCATTTTTTACTGCCGACCCGGCGAATGATTATACTGTTACTCTGGAAGGAATTACAGACGAAGGTAAAATCTGTCATTTTGTGGGAACCATTAAAAGGGATGAGCAATAGTACTTGTTTGTCAAGGTTGTTTTTCTCTGTAAAAAAGTAGTATTAATGGTGCACTCAAATGATGCACTCAAATGATGACGGGCCCGTGAGCAACGGTGCCTGTAACAGCGTTCCTGATAAATGCTGTTACAGGCACTCTGAGCAGCGATATGTACAGCTTGTTGGAGGCTGTGTGGTATGTGTCATTTCATTTGAGCCTGCAGCTGATCAACAATTTGTCTGACCTGTTCTGCATCCGGGTACTTCTCCAGTATTTTCAGACCATAGTCAAGCGCCTTTTCACCATAATTATTATCCAGATAAAAACTCAGAAGTTCCATTCGGCTGTTAAGGTCATCTGAGAACGTAATTTCTTCTTTTAGATAATTTTCGGCTTGCCCTTTATCGTGCATAAAGTCATACATCATGGCTATATTGTGGTTTACCCTTGGGTGGCCGGGGGCTAGCTTTCTGACGTTTAACAGTGCCTCCAGCGATGCATCGTATTTCCCCATTTCTGCCAACAGTAAACCCAAAGAGAAAAGAGCATTGGCATCGTTGGGTTCTTTTTTCAGGTAGTCGAGAAACTGTTGCTCGGCTTTTTCGTTTTGTCCGGTTCGGTTATATAAATACGCCAGATTAAGTTTGATGAATGGGAGCTCACTGTCCTGACTGATCGCTGCCAGATAGTATTTCTCTGCCTCTTTCATTTGATTTTGATTGTAATAGAAATTGGCCAGGTTATATTTCCCAATGGGAAAGTCGGCGTTATACAACAAAATAGCCTTGTATTCGTCCAGCGCTTGCTGATAGGTTTTTTGATATTTACCCGGGATGCGGTCTCCGGCCTGCATTAAATGCTGTGCGGCTTCGGTTCTCACTGCTTTGGTTGCATCGGTCAGTGCATTTAACAACCGCTGAATATTTTTGTCGGAGGGTATCTGTATGGTTTTCAGGGCCGACAGTCTTAAGGCTGCTTCGGTGTTTGTGAGGTAGTCATCTAAAACCGACACTATTGAGTCGGGAAAGTTAGTTCCCAAAGTCTCGATGGCCAGACTTCGAATATTAAGCGGGTACAGATCGTTGTCGATAATGGTTTTTAGTTTGGTGGCGGCTTCAGGACGACCTTCTTTTGCTTCGGCAAAGGCTTCTGAATAGTGAAAACGCCGGTGTGTGCCGAACCATTTTGTGATTGATTGATCCGCCCATTGGTTTGATTTATCGGCATGGCATTGGTTACAGGCATTGGGGGTGCCGTTTTTAACCGACAAATCGGGACGCGGAATGCGGAAACTGTGATCACTGCGGAAGTCAACGCCCATATAGTATTGCCCGGGCATGTGGCAATTGATGCATTCGGTTCCGGAACCTACTTCGTATTTAATCCCCAGTTTTGAGACGACCGCTTCGCCCGGTTCCCCGGCTTGTTTATGGTGGTGATGGTTGTAGCTGTCGTAAACCTCTTTTTGGTGGCATTGTAAACAAAGATCATTGCCATCCATCAGCCGTTCGCCACTGTGAACATTATGGCAATCGTTGCATTGCACTTCTCTCTGCCGTTGAAACATTTTACTTTGCATAAAAGAGGCATACACATAATCTTCGTCTTTAATCTGTCCGTCGATATGCCAGCTGGGCTCACCGGGCAGAGCCGGTACCATATTGTCGTAGATGCTGGCGGCGCTGTGGTCGTAGTCCTGAAGGGTCGATTTTCGCGAGTGGCACCTTGCACAGGTATTGACATATTCCCCATTGGTGACGCCACTCGTTTTGACTTCGAGCCCGTAGTTCTCAAATTGGTCCCTCGAGTATTCGGGCAGATTGGCCCATTCCACATGCTGAGATCCCGGACCGTGGCAGGCTTCGCAGCTCACATCAATCTCTGAGTAGGTGGTGTGGTAGGTGTCTGTTTCGGGGTCGTATCCTTTAACCACGTTGGTGGAATGACATTCGGCGCACATGCCGTTCCATGTTTGTGCCTGGTTGGTCCAGTGCAGCCAGTTGTTGGCATCTATGTTTTGATCTTTGTAAAGTGAGTCGGCCATGTGATACCAGTTGTGGGCTTCGGTATTCCATGTTATTGGTAGTGTTTGAAGACGTCCGCCATCAAATTCTACCAGATATTGCTGAAGGGGTGTGTAGCCAAATACATATTTTATTTCGTACGACTGCATTTTACCATCCGGCCCATCGGTATAAGCGAAGAAACGCCCGTCTTTTTTGTACAGTCGGTGGGTTATTCCGTTGCCTTCTATGGTCACGTCTGAGAAATCGCCAAGTACCGTAGAATCGTTGGCCACATCCATGGCCAGGTCATGATGTGATCCAACCCAGTCGTTATACTCCTCCAGGTGGCACTCTTTGCAGTTTTCTTTGCCTACATATTGTGCTTTTGGTTGTTCCGGCTGTTGTCCGGTGCGACCGAATGCCAGTTTGAAGACCAAATAGGCCGGAAACATAAACAGAACAGCGATGCTTAATATTCGTATCGTTTTTTTGTAGGCTGTCAGATTCATAGTCTATAGATACTTAATTTGTGAGGCGTCGTAGTTACTTCTTTTGAGTGGATGATTGGTGTCGACCAGCACGCGGTTGTCTTTAAATGCAATGGGGAAATAATCCAGCGCACGGGTGGCAGGTGGCGACAACACTTCTCCGTTGGTGTCGAAAGCCGAGGCATGGCATGGACATTCAAACCGGCCATGGTTGGCTTTGAATTGAATGGTACAGCCCAGGTGGGTACATTTTGATGACACGGCCATAAAGCCGCCATCGGGAAAGCGGTACAGATAAAACTGCCGGGAACCGAAGGGATAAATTTTCCCTTTCTCGAAAATTGCAATCTCTCCTGCGTCGTAATAATCAGTCAGATCTGCGCCTTTATTGCGTGGCTTAAGCAGCCTGAACAGGACGTAAAATAGTTGTATCGAAAGAAGCGCATAAAGAAATCTTTTTAAGAAATTTCTTCGGTTTATGTTGAGTTTTTTCATTTTGAATAACTGTTTTGCGCCGGGTTATTATTGGTTAAATTAAGCGTGTAAAAAAATGAGTTGCATGCCTTCTCCTCTCAGAAAAATACCTGTTAGCATCATGGTGATATAGGCCGAAAGAATAATGGTTGTTATGGTTATAACCAATTCGATGCGATTGGCTGTTTTCTTTTTCTTCAGATACCACAAAAATGCTCCCACAGGGATAATATACAGAAGGGTTGGCAAACAACCGGTGCTTATAATTTTTGGCCATGAGGCCAGTCGGTCGCCAAATTTAAATATCATATCGTTGCTAAGGATAAAGGCAAAAGTGAACAGAGCTGAGAACAGCGCCGACCAGATGGTTATCTTTTTGCCTTTGAGAGAATGAAACCAAACCCCTGTGTTCAGTTCGGGGTATTTAATAAATGGTATGGCAATGAAAAATGCCGTTACGGCAACCGGTATCACAAAAGAGCCAAAAACAGGATGTACGTGCATCAGCAATTCCTGAAACCCCATGAAATACCAGGGCGCGCGGCTGGGATTGGGACTTACAGTTGGCTTGGCCTTGTCCAGCAAGGGGGCATCTACAAATATCGAAAACAGTAATATTACGGCAATTACAATTAAGGCAATATAGGCTTCGCGGTAGGTGAGATGCGGATGGGTATTAACTTTTTTGGGCTTTTCAATTTTGGGAAGCGCGATGCCTCCGGCTTTGCGTACGAGCCAAAAATGCATTGTTACGGCAAAAACCATCAGCAAAGGCAGTAAGCCTGTGTGGAAATGGTAAAATCGTAATAGGGTTGGTTCGCCTACGCTATCGCCATCCCGTATTAATTTGGCCAGTGTTTCGCCAATAAAGGGAATGTATTCAAGTAAATTGGTCATTATGGTTACTGCCCAGAACGAAAGCTGATCCCAGGGTAAAAGGTAACCGGTGAAATTGGAACTCACTACGAGGAACATCAGTAGTAACCCGTAGAGCCAGTTTTTTCGCCGTTCGTAAAAAATAGATTGGGAATAAAAGACTCTGATTAAGTGCAGAAACGTTACCACCACTAAAAGCATGGCACTCCAATAGTGTATGTTTCGAAGAAGGCTGCCAAAAATAATGTCATTTTTTAAACTTAGGATAGAATCGTAAGCTTTACCGGCCGATGGAATATATTCAAATTTCAGGAGAAGCCCTGTCACAAAGAGAATTGTGGTTAATAAGGCCGCTATTCCACCCAGCCCGAAAGTGCGGTTATAGGCGGTGGCTCGCGCATCTATTTTTAGTGGATGAAGATGCAGGACGAAGTTCTTTATGGCTTTGTGAGTCGACCAGTTTTTCATTGTGGCTGTTTGGAATTTTTAGTGGCTACTAAGGTCAGGAACTTGCTATCTGCTTTGCAGTTGACAAATTTAATGTTTCATTCTTAAACCGTGGCATTTACAAAGGGAAACGGGTTGTTTTGCGCCTTATTTAGAGTCGGTCTATAAACTAAGTGTTTGAAATATAAAGTTCAAATTCAAGGCCTGTGAAGTCATAAAAATCAAGGAGTTTACTTTTCGTAAATGACTGTTTTTATGACAAGCATAACGCAGAAGTTGACTTTATAGACAAGCACTATTTAGAGTCGGTCTATAAACTGAAACGGCTGAGGTTCAATACGCATTTGTCGATTTTGAAATACTGGTCACTAATATGTTTTTATGGTGTCATTCGTGGCAAGAAGTATCCAACGTCTCTGCGTTAGGCTTCTTCTCAAAATGGTTATTTGCCATAGTCAACTCACATTTTTCGGGCTACGTAAGTTTATAATCTGAACTTTAGATGACAATAAGAGCAGACACTTGAACTATAACTGGTTACAGTTGTTCTGTTAAGTGTTTGATGTACAAAATAAAACGTGGAATTTACCGGCCGTTTTGAGAGCTGATAATGAGATGATATTTCCTGACGCATAAATAGAGCTTGCAAGAAAAGAGCGGCTTCTGTGCTATGCTACCCTCAAAGTGATCAATTACTATTTTTAATCGTTTACATCATTGTTATGTTAAATCCTTAAATAAATAATTATGAAAGCAATTGGATATAATCATGCCGGGCTAATCACAGCGCCTGATGCGTTGGTAGAATTTGAAACGGGAATGCCGGAGGTGAAACCACGCGATTTGTTGGTAGAGGTTATGGGTATTTCAGTCAACCCTGTTGATGTAAAAGTTCGTGCAGGCATGGAGCCCGAAAAGGGGCCTAAAATTATTGGTTACGACGCTGCCGGATTGGTACGTGAGGTGGGCACGGACGTAAAAAATTTTAAAGTTGGCGATGCGGTTTTTTATGCCGGTGAGTTCACGCGTTCCGGATCAAATGCTGAGTTTCAGGTGGTTGATGAACGCATTGTTGGCAAAAAACCCAAATCGTTGAAGTATGCCGAAGCCGCCGGTTTTCCGCTGACCTCTATCACAGCCTGGGAGATTTTATTCGACTCGCTGGCGCTCAAAGAAGGCGCCGGTTTGGGTGAGAGTCTTTTAATTGTAGGAGGCGCCGGTGGTGTGGGGTCCATTCTTATTCAGCTGGCTAAGAAGCTGACCCGTCTGACCGTCGTTGCGACGGCTTCGCGTCCCGAAACCATTGAGTGGGTTAAAAAGATGGGGGCCGACCATGTGATTAATCATCGCGAATCGTTGGTCGATCAGGTAAAAGCACTCGGATTGACACCCCGTTATGTGGTCTCCCTGAATGGCACGGAGCAACATTTCCCGGCTATTGTGTCGCTGATAAAGCCGCGTGGACATATTGCCCTGATTGATGACCCCCAAACGCTCGATATTGCCGCCATAAAGCTTAAAGCCCTGAGTTTTAGCTGGGAATTTATGTTTGCCCGCTCCATGTTTCAAACTGATGATATGGAAAAGCAACACGACTTGCTTAACCGGGTGTCGGAAATGATTGATCAGGGTACGTTGATATCAACCGTTACCAATAACCTGGGGGTTTTAAGTATTGAGTCGCTTAAGAAAGCGCACACACTTCAGGAAAGTGGACGGGTTATAGGTAAAAATGTGTTGAACGGCTTTTAGTCGTGTTTGTCTATAAAGTCAACTTCTGCGTTACGCTTGTCATAAAAACAGTTATTTACGAAAGTAAACTCCTTGATTTTTATGACTGCGCAAGCCTTGAATTTGAGCTTTATATTTCAAACACTTGGTTTATGGACAGACTCTAAAATCGTGTTTGTCTATAAAGTCAACTTCTGCGTTACGCTTGTCATAAAAACAGTCATTTACGAAAGTAAACTGACTTCGTCTTCTTCCTCCTTGTAAAGCATAGTCAAAGCAATTTTGTCATAAATTCGCAACAACAGCTTTGCCTCTGCCTTTACTTCGTTCGTCAGTCCCTTGATTTTTATGACTTCGTAAGCCTTGAATTTGAGCTTTTAGTCAAAACATTGGTGTACGGTTAAAATTTAGAGAAATGCTTAAAACCCGGCTTTAATGTGAGAGCCCGTAATTTCAGGAAATATTGGGGTTGCTTTCCGCCTCAGGAAATTTCCGTTAAGAAAATCAATTTTATAGGCGTAAAGAAATCCGGGCTGTTTGAGCGAAGTGAGTTCCCGGATTTTAGACAAAGAAATTAATTTTTATATTCGCCAATTAAACTGGCAGGCCAGTTTGTTGATTTCGTTGGTTCAGTGGGTAAGCCCTGACATAGTGCCTATTCAACAGGCTGTTTTGTTGTTGGACTGTTTTTGTGGTGGAGTTATTATGATTACTAAAGGAGAATTAGTCATGGAGCATAATGAATTTAAGGCTTTCGTTGTTGAAGAACGAAACGGAACGTTTAAGGGGGAAGTACAGGAACGGCAAATCAGTGATTTAGCAGATAATGATTTATTGATTCGGGTTCGTTATTCGTCGTTGAATTATAAGGATGCTTTATCGGCCAACGGGAACAAAGGCGTCACCAAAAAGTATCCGCATACGCCCGGCATAGATGCTGTAGGAACGGTGGTATCGTCTAAAACCGACCGTTTTAAAACGGGCGATAATGTCATTGTCACCAGTTATGATTTGGGTATGAATACCGATGGCGGCTTTGGCGAATTTATCAGAGTTCCGGAAGGTTGGGTTGTTAAACTGCCTGAGAAGCTGTCGATGAAAGAGGCCATGATTTTTGGTACCGCCGGGTTAACGGCAGGCATGTCTGTGCTGAGATTGATACAGATGGTTAAACCGGCCGATGGCACAATCGTTGTTTCCGGCGCCACGGGTGGTGTGGGTGCATTGAGTGTGGCCATTTTAAAAAGACTGGGCTACAAGGTTGCAGCCATAACGGGTAAAGAGGCGGAACGTGATTACTTATCGGATCTGGGCGCAGAAACCGTGATTTTACGAAAAGAGTTCGAAAGCATGGCTGACAAGCCGCTTTTAAAACCTGAATTTGCCGGCGGCATTGATACCGTAGGTGGTGTCATTCTCGAAAACATCATTAAATCAACCAGCCCCATGGGTGCGGTTACCTGTTGTGGAAATGTGGCTTCGCCTGATCTTAGCTTAACGGTTTTTCCTTTCATTCTTAGGGGCGTTACCCTTATTGGCATCGATTCGCAGAATTACCCCATGCGGTACCGCGTAGAGGTGTGGAATAAATTATCGGATGAATGGAAGCCGGAGCATCTGGATGAGATGGGCACGGAGATTTCGTTGAAGGAAATAAACGGAAAAATTGAGTTGATGCTTAAAGGTCAGTTAAAAGGCCGAACCGTTTTGAACCTGGAAAGTTAAACGGCAAATATCAGCTGTTTTGTTTATTATAATTGGTAATCCGATTGCAAATTCAACACATATTGAATGGCAATCGGATTTTTTTATAGTTTTTAAGTGGCAATTGATCAAACACCCGATAGCAGTGAACGAATCTGTTGGTGTAAATTGTGGTTCAAAAGGAGCGGCCCTGTTGCGGAGCTAATATGGATTGGTAAAATCGGAAGATGTCGTCATGCCCGGTTTTAGAATTGCCTGTTGCGGACAGACGTCGAAACAGATGCCACAGTGCAGGCAATGTGTTTGGTTGATTGTAAAGGGAGTCCCGGAATCGATGCATTGTTGCGGGCATTTTTCCGCGCAGATGCCACATTCATTACAGGCATCGGTGATGTGATAACCGTAACTGAGCGGGGCCTGTTCGCCTATTGAGAAGCTGCCACGCGTAATAGGCTGCGTGGAGAGATCGAAAAATTCACCATGTCCTTTATACAGACAAAAAACATCGAGGGCCCGGCGACTTTCCAGAGTCGGATAGATTTGTGCCATGTATGGATTGGCATCGAAGATGGCGTTCAGTTTGTCGTGCCCAATGTTTTTTACCGCGCCCGAAATGGTGACGGCTTTTTTGGCCATGGTGCCGGCACCACCTGTCATTCCGCTGAGCGACAGGTACGGCTTGTGCATTAACTGGCTGTAAAAAGCTTTTCCTTTGGCTGTCAGAAAATAGAGTCCGTCCCGGTCGTACAGCATGAGGTCGATAACCCGGGTGGCCGGTAAACCATGACTGTCGGTGGTGGCAATCACCACAGAGTGGATCTCTTCTGTCAGAATTTTTAGGTACTCTTCGTTTTTTGTGCTCATATTTTTATCTGCCATATTCAATTCTTAGGCGGGAAGCATTCCCCGTTTGTGAAAATCAAAAACAGCGAAGCTAAATAGTGCCTGTCCATAAAGTCGGGAGTTTGAGCTATAAAGTTCAGATTCAAGGCTTGCGCAGCTCGAGAAATGTGAGTTTACTCCCGTAAATGACCATTTTGAGAGCAAGCGTAACGCAGAAGTTGGACTTTATAGACCAACACTAAATTGTTTTTATGATTTGGTCGATCGCGATTCTTTCTTTGGGTTTTATTGAAGGCTGAAAGGGATCTTCCGGATTTCGATAACCAACTGAAACGGCAAATAACGTGGTGTAATTGCCATCGGGATTTATGAGTTTGTCGTATTTATCATTTTCAATGCCTTCCATGGGGGTCGCATCCAGACCCATGGTGGCGCAGGCACTCAGAAATACTCCCAGTGACAGATATACCTGTTTTTGAAACCAGTTTTTTATCACGGTGTCGCCCTGTGGTTTAACAGCCCGGTTGAAATAGGCAATGGCGCCCTGAGCCAGATGTTCATTGATCTGTTGCTCGAAAAGGTCGATCCGATTGATGGCACTGAACACCACTACTGTATCGGCGTCAACAATTTTTCCTTCATTCAGGAAAGAGACTTTGGCCAGTTTGGCTTTCATTTCTTCGTCCCTGACAAAGGTGAATTGCCACGGCTGACTATTAATTGACGAAGGACTTAAATGAAGGATTTGTTTTAATTGTTCAATGGTTTCGTCATCTATTTTTTTTGTTTTGTCATACATTTTTGTTGCATAACGGCGTTGTGCTGCTTCCAAAAAATTCATGGTCAATCTGTTTATTTGTTTGGGCAAAGATATTAAAGAAGTACGGTTTTTAATGATACAAAAACACCTTTGCACGGTAACCATCGCCTCTCTTTCCCCGGGTTTGTGACGGCCGCTTGCCCAACGGCTTTTCTGTTTACAGTTTGCTGGTGAGTCGGTCACCTGACCGAAAAATTTTTCACATTGAATGCATAACCTGATGTGGTTTCGGCGAGGTCTTGATGTCGCTGAGGCGAGGTCTTGATGTCGCTGAGGCGAGGTCTTGATGTCGCTGAGGCGAGGTCCTGATGTCGCTGAGGCGAGGTCCTGATGTCGCTGAGGCGAAGTCTTGATGTCGCTGAGGCGAAGTCTTGATGTCGTCGTGGCGAAGTCTTGATGTCGTCGTGGCGAAGTCTTGATATCGTCGCGGTGAAGTCTTGATCTCGCTATGGTGAAGTCTTGATGTCATTTCTCACGCCGGCTGGAATGACCGCTCGGCCGGCTGTGTCGCACTGGTTTAGCTGGGAATTGGTGTCGGCAGCGGATGGTATTGGTTCTGAGGTTGAGCATTATGACGATTTGGGACTAAAAATATTTATGCTGCTTTTTAAATGTGATATTCTTTAAGGGAAAACCGACTTTCGTGTTACGCTTGTTCATTTTTCAACTACGAATAACACGGATTTTTTGGCTTTTAGCTTTTCCCCTCAGAATATTTGCCCACCCAATGCGCCACCGTTTGCATTCAACCAGTCGTAATTCTCAGTCAACTTATTTGATAAATATCAGCGAATTAGTAAATTCGGTGTCCGTTGTCCCGGAAATTTTGGGTAAAGACAATTATAAATGCAATAACATTTTTAGGCTATAAACGATAATGGCGGTAGGGACACGTTGCCATGCATTAAAAAACCGACATCACACCAATTGCTTAGAATAATGAATCTGATTCTGTATTTTTGAGTCATGGACAATAAACAAATTGAAATATTTAAAAGTGATGATGGCTCAACTGAAATTGAAGTTCGAGTTGATAATGATACAGTTTGGCTTAATCAATATCAGATATCAGATTTATTTTTAACTGACAGAACCTCTATTGGTCGTCATATTTCTAACATATACAAAACCAAAGAACTGGATGAGAATTCAACTAGTGCAAAAATTGCACAAGTTCGAAAAGAGGGAAAAAGAACAGTAACTCGACCAATAGGAATATATAACTTAGACGTAATTCTATCAATTGGATATAGAGTAAATTCAGAAAGAGGTAGACAGTTTCGAATTTGGGCCAATAAAATTCTAAGCGAATATTTGTTGAAGGGTTATGCCTTGAATGAAAGGAAATTAAAGGAGCAAAATGAACAACTTAATCAATTAAAGCAGTCCGTAAAGATTTTAAGTAAAGTATTAAATTATAAGACTTTAACAAATGACGAGAGTGTTGGATTGTTAAAAATAATTTCTGATTATGCATATGCTTTGGATGTTTTAGACCAATACGATTATCAAAGGCTTGAAATTAAAGATACGTCCGGAAAAGAAACCTATCAGTTAACATATGACGAAGCGATTACACAGATAAGAATTGCAAAAAAAGCTCATGGCAATAGTGATTTGTTCGGACGTGAAAAAGATTTAGAAGTTCTATCTCTACAATTTATCAGACTTTTGACGGACATGATTTATACGCTAGTATCGAGGAAAAAGCAGCTAATTTACTGTACTTCATAACAAAGAATCATTCATTTTCTGATGGAAATAAAAGAATAGCAGCATTCCTATTTCTCTACTTTTTAGAAAGAAATGGAATTTTATTTGATATAAATGGAAATAAGAGAATAGCGGATAATACCTTGGTTGCATTGACTCTTATGATAGCTGTAAGTAGACCAGATGAAAAAGACACAATGATAAAAGTAGTTGTAAATCTGATAAATAGAAACAATTAACGCATGGCAACAGCACATATAGCCAAAGGTGGGTTTAGTGTTTTTTTGAACCGCTCTACCCCGCGGCAACTTTGCTAACGTCAGACAGGTACGTAGCACGCAATCCCGCCTCAGGCCATATGTGTAAACGTTAGTGTGCCACGAAGTTGCGGTTTTCCAGTAGGTGAAAATTCTACCTAAATAATTTGCTGTTCATTTAGAAGAGTTGCAGATAGATAAACTCGTGAGGGTGATGCTGAAGCTCTGTATACTCAAATGACCAAGCCGAATTAACAATCACGAATTCCATAAGAATATTTATTCATGAGTAAATGCGCAAGCGTGAACTCACAGTAGCTTCGAGAAGTGTATCTGTAGATGGGGAGAGTTTTGACGGTCTTAAACCCTGCTCTGTTGCATGGATTAACAGCAGAGAGAAGTGCAACGATCTACCGGAGTCATAGGGGTGGCGTGGTTATAGATGGAAAATTACTAAACGTGGGAGATCTCTTATTTTACAGGTTGGCAACCTTAAACAACCTGATATAAGCAGATAATGTCATAACTGTGTTATTTTAAAGTGAAACATACGATTATAACAAAATATTTATGCTGCTTTTTTTGAGCATCCAGAAGGGAAAAGTCAGACTACAGAGTCCCATTAGCTCATTTTTCAATTTCGAATAGCCCGATTTTTTGGGTTTATCTATTTCAACTTTTTACTTTCAGATTTTTAGAGAATTTGTCTACTCAATGCACCATTGCTTGTGTTTAACCATTTAAATTTTTTGTTTATCTTTTTGACTAATATTCGCGAATTAGTAAATTAGGCTTCCGTTTTCAGGGAATTTTTGGGGACAGACAAGATAAATGCAATAGCTCTTTTTAATGGCGCTATGAGTGCGTTGTGGGCAAGTTAAAGAAACAAAACAAGAAATGAGACAGACAAGAGAGCCACCAATTTCATATACTTCCTAAGTTTTAATTGAGGGAAATGAACGACTAAAAAGTGGAGCCCAGCGACCACTTGAAAAACGGGGCGAAACCGAAAAGCCAAACGAGTAGGAAAACAAAATGGAGTTAAGATGAGAAAATATTTAGCATTACTTTTATTTGCATTAATTACAACTGTGTCATTCGGACAACGTAATTATCAAGATGTGGTTTACTTGAAAAATGGAAGCATTATTCGGGGGGTAATTATTGAGCAAGTCCCAAATAAATCCATTAAAATTGAAACAGCCGACAGAAATGTTTTTGTTTATCAAATGGATGAGATAGAGAAAATTACAAAAGAGTCATCTGACAGTAAAAAGTCAGATTCTAATAGTAATCCGGAAAAAAGAAAAGGATACATTGGTTTATCCATAGGAGCTTCGATTCCAGTTGGTGATTTTGCTGATAAATCAGATGGTTTGGCTAAAACAGGCATCCAATTAAACTTGATTAATTTTGGGTATCTATTTTCAGAAAATATTGGAATTACAGCTACGTGGTTTGGGGCAGCAAACCCGTTAGATGCAGATGGTTATGACCCTTGGTCTTATGGTGGTATAATGGTCGGTCCATTATTATCATTTCCTCCATCTCAAAAAGTTGAATGGGACTTTAGACCAATGATCGGTTATTCGGTGACAACTCTTCCGGATATTGGTTATGGTACAGAACAAGCATCATCTTTTGCATTAAATATTGGGACAGTATTCAGAGTAAATGTAGGAGATAATGTATCACTTTTATTAAGTGCTGATTACTTCTCAACAAAACCAGAATTTGAAGATTATGGTTTTGAACAAAGCATTGGCACTATCTCTTTAGGCTTCGGAGTTGCATATAGACTAAAATAAGCTACTTACAACATATAGGCGTATGAGCGGTCGGCACGACCCTCCAATTACCCCGGGTTGAACTACATCCCGGTAGAACTACAACTAAATACTATGGACTTACAGCCGTTTTTTTATGTTTTAGGACAGTAAATATTCGGCCTAATACGTATGGCAAAAGTAAAAAAACACCCAAGCGATGATTACCTGCCTGGGTGTTGTAATTTTCTAAGTTCTACTGGAATCTCTTGGAATTAGTTGGAATTGTTTGGAAAACTCTGACACTTGTTAGCCTTTTCCTGATTGTGTAGCAACAGCTCAGCCAGATCTAATTTATTGTTGGCGTTGAGTATAAGGATAAAGAGTCGTAGGATGAAAACGCGATAAAGTGGTTGATAAGTATTCGTCTACGCAGTTTTATAGATATCTATGATTTTTCCCCGGATAAATCAGGGCGTATGTTCCATCTGACCACTGAAAGATAAATTATAATCATATGAAACGAACATGAATTTTAGCATTCTAAAATACACACAGGAGAATGATTAAAATTCATCGAGAGTTCCATATGACCGTTGAAAGATAAATTTAAACATATGAAACGAGCCATGAGAATTGTTTCACACACAGGAGTATGATTATCCTGGCGAGTTCCATATGGCAACTGAAAAACAAATTATAATCATATGAAAAAATTCTTTACAGGTCTTGCTTTGCTGGCTGCTTTTTGTGGTTTGCTTTTGGTTGGGTTATTTATCTCAATTGCTATAAGCAGTGGAAATAGCATAAAAGAAGTAACGACTAATAACGGTGATCGCATCAGTCATTCTATTGCCGAGAAACAGTGGGCTGATATTGGAGGTGTTCGTCAGGGCTATTTTATCAGAAGCGAAAATGCGGATAATCCTGTGTTGCTTTATCTTCATGGTGGCCCGGGAATACCTGAAACGCCCGATGTTCTGTCGTCTGATCCCAATACCCGGTTGGAGAAATTTTTTACGGTTTGTTATTGGGAACAGCGAGGTGCCGGTATCTCATTTAATAAAGATCTGAAGGCCCCGGATATGAACATTGATCAATTGATTGAAGATACCCGTGAGATGACTTTGATACTTCAAAAACGATTTAAGAAGAATAAAATCTTTTTAATGGGTCATTCCTGGGGTACAATGTTGGGGATTAAAACGATTCAACGATATCCGGATTTATACCGGGCTTATATTGGGGTTGGTCAGATGTCAAATCAGGTTGAATCAGAGCAATTAGCCTATGATTATATGTTGAATCATGCCCAAGATATTCATGATCAGCCCACCATTGAACTGTTAAAGAAATATGACCCTTCTGCGGCTGATTTCCCACCATTCGATTACCATATAAAAGTGCGAAACAAAACTCTGAACAAGTATGGGGTGGGCGTTTATCATGAAAAGAGAAGCACACTGCGAATGCTGGTTTCGTATTTGTATTTCGGGGGCTACACGCTTCATGAAAAGCTCAGTCTACTTAAAGGCTTACGATTTACCGGGAAATATTTAGGTGGTGCTTCCAATGAAAATTTGCTTGAAACGTCATGCGTCTTCGATGTCCCGGTATATTTTATTCAGGGAAAATATGATTATCAGGTATCTTATTCATTGGCAAAGCAATATCTGGATTCGATAAAGGCTCCCGAAAAGGTTTTTTTCACATTCGAAAATTCGGCGCATAGCCCTAATCTCGAAGAGCCGGAAAATTTTATCAACACCATTGAATGGATTAGAAATGAATGTTTGTCTTTGGATGATTGAATAAATGCCGGTCTTTTGGCATTCAGCTTCATTTTTTTAATCGTAACGCAAATGGAATGGCGCCCAGCGCCAGTATAGACGAGATGAGGTACGTTTTTTCCAGACCCAGCCAATCGCCCATTGCGCCGGCAAAAAAGACGGCCGAGGCGGCGGTAATAAAGCTGATGGTCATATAAATACTGTTCATAAATACAGGCATTTTTTTTGAGCGGTCCTGCACCAATGCGATTAATACGGGGCCGGGGGCAAAGACAAAAATGCCCAGTAATACCAAAAAGAGAAACGAAAGCCATCCCTGCGAGTTGATGAACAGAAACATCATGATGGGCGACATAATGCTGATTATTAACAGCGTTCGTCTTCTGCCAATCTTGTCGGAAATGCTGCCTGCGACAATTGTTCCGGCGGCTCCGGCCAGTTGAAAGACGGCCAGCGCCGAATTGGCAAACCACAGACTTTCACCGCGTTCGGAATAATAGAAGGTGGGCAGAAATGCCGTTAAGCCTGATTTCATGATGGCTCTGAAAAGGGTATAGCCGATCAGCACCAGGAAGAAGGGCAGATATTTTTTCAGTGTTGGCCATACCGATTCTTTTTGCGGGTTTTTTGTTTTCAGCTCATCGGAAATTTTGATGTTACGCAGCTTAAAATAGAGAATAAATGAAGCCAGCAAGCCTAATGGAATTAGTTTCCAGATGCCTTCAAGTCCCCAGTACGATACCGATGCTGTTATTAACAACGGGCCGGCGGTACGTGCCAGCTCTCCGCCAAACATATAAAAGCTCATGCCCCGTCCGGTATGGTTGCCCGAGAGGCGTTTAACCATGGTGGGTGCCGGTACGTGAAATGCGGCGCTGCTTATTCCCATGGTAAAAAGCAGGATGGATATGATGCCAAAGGAAGGAGCTACGCCCAGCAGACTCATACATATGGCGGTAATGGCCGGCGCGACAATAATAAAATATCTGGCTGCGGTTTTCTCGGCCAGGATGCCGATGAAAGGATTTAGAAACCATGGCACACGCATAATAAGGTCCCATATGGACGCCATGGCCAGCGTAATACCAAATTTCTCAATCAGCAAGGGGCGTAATGGTGCCAGAAACGATGAGTAAATATCGTGCAACATGTGAGAGGCTGCCACCAGCATCACTCGTCCCGTTTGAAATTTTTCTGAGGTTTTTTTCCCTTCCATCACCTTTAAATATGCAAAGGTATATTCTTTTCGATTGCTGGCTGGCATAAATAGAAAAGAATTAAATAGAGTCTGGCTATAAAGCCCGACTTCAGCGTTACGCTTGCTCTCAAAATGGTCATTTACGTAAGTCGGCTTACATTATTATTACTGTGCAAACCTTGAATCTGAATTTTATCGCCAAACCCACAATCTTACTGACCCCCACTAATTAAACCACGCATCCCTTATTATTTGTTTTGACAACTTTATCGGAAATTTTATTGGATTGCCAGTTTTTCGATTGAAGAGTGGCTGCTTTCCTGATTGCGATAAACAATTGTGTCGCAATAACGTTGTAGTGTATGGTTTGTGGTCACTTTTCTTTCGGTTTAGGAATTGGTTTGTTAAGTGGCAAAACATTGATAGTCAGGATTAGATAATCATGAGGGATGCGTTTTTGTTACCTTCCGGCTTCTCTTTTTTTAGTGAAATTTTTTACTACTTTTGCAACCTCAAAAAAATGAAGAGTACAAATATGGTCTATAATTTTCTCCTGTCTGCACAACTCTGTCTTGAATCGTTATACTCAATTAATCCTTTGTTCATTATAGAACAGTTCAAATAATCAATTTTTAATACAAACACATTTAAACAGATGGATTTCCATTTGTAACGGAATTTTTATGAAAAAACTTTTAAACTTCTTCGATTTTAAACAAAAAGTAGATTATAAAACGGAAGTCCTGTCGGGCCTTACAGTCGCTCTCGCTCTGGTTCCTGAAGCTGTCGCTTTTGCAATAATAGCAGGTCTATCGCCATTGACAGGTCTTTATGCTGCATTTGTAATGGGCTTAATAACCTCTGTTTTTGGTGGTCGTCCCGGAATGATTTCAGGGGCTACGGGTGCCGTTGCCGTTGTAATTGTTGCGTTGTCACTTTCATATGGCCCCGAATATGTATTTGCCACGGTGGTTTTGGCAGGTATTATTCAGATGTTGGCCGGTTTTTTACGATTAGGCAAGTTCATGCGATTGGTTCCCCATCCGGTAATCTTTGGATTTGTTAATGGTTTGGCTGTCATCATTTTTATGTCGCAACTCGACCAGTTTAAGGATGCATCGGGAAGTTGGCTAACGGGCCAGCCGTTATATATTATACTTGGTTTGGTGTTGCTAACGATGTTGATTATTTGGGGATTACCTAAACTTACAAAGGCAATTCCTGCTTCATTAGTTGCCATTCTGGCTGTTTTTGGAATTGTTGTCGGGTTTGGAATTGATACAAAAACCGTCGGTGATATGGCATCTATACAGGGCGGTTTTCCGCCATTTCACATTCCAAACATTCCTTTCAACTTTGAAACATTGAGTTTGATATTCCCATATGCGGCAATAATAGCTGGTGTTGGCTTGATTGAGAGTTTGTTAACGTTAAATATTATTGATGAAATTACCGAAACACGTGGAAGAGGGAACAAAGAAGCGGTAGCTCAGGGTGCGGCAAATCTTCTGTCAGGTTTTTTCTCCGGAATGGGAGGTAGTGCAATGTTAGGGCAAAGCCTTATTAATATTTCCAATGGCGCGAGAGCCCGACTTTCAGGCATTGTAGCCGCAGTTGCCCTCTTGATTTTTGTAATGTTTGGAGCAGGTTTAATAGAGCGGTTGCCAATGGCCGCACTAACTGGTCTGATGATTATGGTAGCTATCGGGACTTTTGAATGGGCGAGCTTAAAGACCTTTAACAAAATGCCTAAATCTGATATTTTTGTGATGGTTACCGTAACGCTTGTAACTGTCTTTTTGCACAATCTGGCGTTAGCGGTTATTGTTGGTATTGTTATAGCTGCATTGGTTTTTGCGTGGGATAACGCAAAACGTATTCGGGCACGAAAGTCCATTGATGAGCAGGGAATCAAGCATTATGAAATTTACGGGCCACTATTTTTTGGTTCAGTAACGATGTTTAACGAAAAGTTTGATATTCTGAACGACCCACAGGAAGTCATCATTGATTTTAAAGAAAGTCGAGTGGTTGATATGTCGGCAATCGAAGCGCTTAATAAAATTACAGAGCGGTATTTAAAGGTGGGGAAAAAAGTTCATTTGCGTCATTTAAGTCCTGACTGTCAAAAGCTACTTCAAAATGCCGATAAAATCATTGATGTCAACGTAATTGAAGACCCGCATTACAAGGTTGCCGTCGATAAGGTTTAAGACTGACGGTTGTTGTGGGGGGCTTGCCTGTGATTGTTGTCATCCCCCTTCCGGTAAAAAAAATCTCAATGAGAAGTTTGACTTTGTTTTGCTGTATATGTTTGAGTTAGCCGTGCCTGTGAAGTCCCCGGCACGGCGTATAATATGGATTTATGAACAAATAGATTGCTTTTAAAGCAATCCTGAGTTTTTTGATTTGTAACTTTGCCCCCTTTGGTATATGATTAACTGCCATGAGAAAAGTAGTAGATTAAAATATAATTTAAACAATTAATGAGTAAAGAGCTTAAGGAGAAGAAGAAAGTGGTGAAAGTAAATACTTATGAATCACTTAAAGCACTGTATTATTCTGGTAAGGTAAAGCCGACATTAAATAAAATTGTGGCTGAATTAAAAAATGATTCTGAAAATATAGAACTCATTCTTTTAGCTTGTGAGTGTCTGGAAAGAACTAAGAATATTGAAGAGTTGTCTTTATACGCTGATCTTGCTATTAAACTGGCACCTAACGTTGCAGAAGGGTATTATTACAAGGGCGTGGCCCTTCAGCATACAAAGGGGAAGGAGCAAGAGGCGCTGAAGAATATTAACCAGGCATTAACTATCGACCCGGACAATCCCATTTTCCTTAAAAGTAAAGCCAGTACTCATTTTTTGCTTTACACTGATTATCATTTACCGTTGAAATTAGCTGAAAAACATAGGGCTAAAACAGAAGAGAGTCTGTTGAGAGTGATTGAACTGATAGAGCAAAAGGAAAATCCTAATTATATAGACTTTCTGACTATTGGTGATGTGTTTGTTCTGTTTAGTAAAGGTATAAATGCGAAGAAGTATTACTTTAAAGCGGTAAATGCCTATAATAGCTGTGATGAATCGGAACAAAATAAAAATATATATAAAGACATCATTAAGGGGCAAAAAGCCTGTGCTAAGTTGATGGATAAAGTCACTGAAGAATAATTTCAGTGTGATCTTTTGATCTCATTCGCAACAAAGCGAACCCTAACTTAGTGCCTGTCCATAAAGTTGGGAGTTTGAGCTATAAAGTTCAAATTCAAGGCTTGTGCAGCTCGAAAAATGTGAGTTTACTTTCGTAAATGACCATTTTGAGAGCAGGCATAACGCAGAAGTTGGACATTATAGACAGACTCTAACTTAGTGCTTGTAACAAGAGTTCAGCTTCTGCGATACGTTTGTTTTCAGAATATCCCCCGTTCGGCGTAGCGTCTTGCTACGTCGTATCACCGAGGCCTCTGGCCATTCATCCAATCGTTTTTCAATTTAATGTTAATAACTCAATTGTTAAAACAGAGACTAAATTAGCATAAGCAGTCATTCCAACCGACGTAAGAAACGAGATCAAGACCTCGCCGCAGCCACATCAGGACTTCGTCGTAACGAGATCAAGACTTCGCCGCAGCGAGATCAAGACTTCGCCACAACGAGATCAAGACTTCGCCAAAACGACATCAAGACTTCACCGCGACGATATCAAGACTTCGCCAAAACGACATCAAGACCTCGACGAAACCACATTAGGTTGTGCATTCAATGTGAAAGATTCTAAGGCCAGATGACTGACTCACCCCGTTCCCCGGCGTATTTAACGACGGCTTCCTTCCGCACTGGCGGCAATATGGAGACGTACGGCTGTGCGTCTTTACACTGCGGCATCGATGATGGCTCCGGTGATTATTAATGTGTTTGAGTGTCGTTATCCCGTTCGGCGTAGCGTCTCGCTACATCGTATCACGTAAAAAACATATTTTTCATTTATGCCTCAAGGAATTTCCGTTTAAAAAATTCCTTGAGGCGGATAGCAACCCAAATGTGCCTTAAAAGACCTGGTACCCTCATTAAAATAGGGTTTTAAGTATTTTCCTAAATTTTAATCGGACACCAATGATTTGTAATGAGAAAAATTAAAAAATAACCCGACGCCAAATTATTTATATTCGTTAATGATGCCACCGGTAATTCTTTGCAGATCGGTATTGGATTGCACCAGGTTATAGATGGCGCGTAATTTTGAGACGGCTGCATTCATGTAAGCTATTTGTACATCGCGGTAGTTAAATGAATTTATTGAGCCGTTATCGAGTTTCTCGGCCGACAATTCTAAATTGAGTCTGGCGGCCTCTTCTTGTTGGAGTGTGAGTTGATACACCGTTTTTTGAACCTGGTAGTTGCTATACATTTGCAGCAACTGATTTTTCAGGCTGTGTTCCATTTGCGTGGTTTGCACCTGCGCTGTTTCTTCATTTATTTTTGCGATTTGAAGGCTCCGTTTGCGTGTGCCGCCATTAAAAATATTGAGCGAGAGTGTTAAGCCTACATATACATCGGAATAGTTCTGGCTTACGTCGGCCGTTGATCCGGAATAATACTGACCAAAATCGGTATGGCTAATTCCTGAATTGGCGGTTAGTTTAGGCGAATAGGCACTTTTGGCCAGCGCGGTTTCTTTTGCCACGATGCTTTGATAAAGATATTGGTTTTTTAGGGTCTGATTGTTTTGCCCTAATTTTTCCGATAAGCTTTCCAGATTATAGTCGGGCGTATCGGCTGTTAAAGCAGTTGTAAAATCCCATTGTGCGTCGTTGTCAACAGCCAATAAATAATTAAGGGTTCGTATGGCATTATCGTAGTTTACCTTTTGTTGAAGAAAATTTGATTTGTCCTCCAACATCGACACTTTGGCCTGTAACCCTTCGTAGGTGGTACTTGCGCCAATGGCCTGACTGTTGAGCATTCGGTCATAGCGGTCTTTGGACAAATCGGCCAGCTTCTGATAAACATCGGCCAGTTCTTTTTGCACCAGACAGTTATTGTAAGCCATGATTATGTCCTGAATCGTACTTTCGACCAACACAACGGTATTGCCTTCGGATTGCTGTTCCAGCTCCTCATATTTCCTTTTATTGATACGGGCCGAAAAGCCGTTGAAAATAACCCAGTCAAGACTTAAGTCGGGCGTTATGGTTTGCTGGCGATAATTTTCATTGTCGTTGTAATTATAATTTTCGCGGCCGGTGGCATTAAAACTCACACTGGGCATTATGCTGGTGTTACCCCATGTGTTGTTAATACCTGCAATTTCTTTTGAATTATTTTGTACTTGTAAATCGTAGTTATTTTGTAAACCAAGATTTATAGCCTCGAATAGAGAGAGTTTTTCCTGTGCCTGGCTAATCCCCAGACATAGAAAAAGTGATATAAGTGTTACAGATTCTTTCATATGATTATAATTTGTTTTTCAGTTGTCATATGGAACTCGCCGGGACAATCATACTTCTGTGTGTGAATCAATTCCCATGGCTCGTTTCATATGTTTAAATTTATCTTTCAATGGTCATATGGAACTCTCGATGAATTTTAATCATTCTACTGTGTGTATTTTAGAATGCTAAAATTCATGTTCGTTTCATATGATTATAATTTGTTTTTCAGTTGTCATATGAAACTCGCCGGGATAATCATACTTCTGTGTGTGAAATAATTCCCATGGCTCGTTTCATTTTTTAAACCATAATAAGTTATCCTATTACGATATTACTTGTTGTTGAAGCAAATCCGCCGGCCAACGGCTTGTTTCGCAACAGTGCGATGGCCGGCGTTTTTGTGATGAGACACTCAGTGACTGAAACGCTCTGTTTTTAATCAAACTTCTTCGCCATATTTGCCATAAGTGTTGCTTCAATTTTTGCATTGATGACGGCTGTTTCGACCTCTTCGGGTTCAAACGTTTCATCGGAATGCCATTTCTTAACGGCGTAAACAATTCTGTTTGCCAGAACGACTAATACCGGTAAAATAATTAGGATAAACACCGTTCCGAACAAGATGCCGTAAGCCAATGAAATGGCCATCGGTATGAGCATTCGTGCGTCGGGGCTGTTTTCGAGTATTAAAGGCATTAACCCGGCTGTTGTTGTTATGGTGGTTAACAGGATGGCTCTGAAACGGGAACTGCCGGCATCTTTAACGGCATTAATGATTTTCATGCCTTTCTCTAAGTTCTGATTGTATTTGGCCAAAAAGACGATGGCATCATTTATAATAACACCCGACAAGGCGACCATACCCCAAAGACTCATCATTGAGATGGCTTGTCCATGTATGGCATGGCCCCAAATGGCCCCAACCAGGCCCAGCGGAATCATAGCCGTGACCAGCATACCCTGAATGAATGATTTGAAATAAATCATGATGATGAGGACGATGACCAGAAATGCCAGGCCAAAATAAAGAACCATACTGTCTTTTTGTTCATTGGTATCTTTTTGCTGTCCCTGCTGCATATAAGTTATGTCGGGATGATTTTTCGAGATTGCCGGCAAAATTTCGGATTCAATGTAGCTCAAAATATCGGGTACCGACTGGCTTTGGTCTTTTTGATAGGCATCTACCCGTATTTCACGTTTGCCATTGAAATGGTTGATGGTACTCAGACTTCGGGCCGTGCTTATGTCGGCGACTCTACCCAGCGGAAAATCACCCTTTGGCGTGTGAATCAACATATTTTCCAGCTGGCCAAAATTTTGACGGTTGCTTAGCGAGTACCTTACGTACACCCATATTTCATCTTTCCCGTTTTGTATGCGTTGTGATAAGGCGCCATAAAATCCCTGACGCACTTCGGCCATCAACGATTGGCTTGTTAGTCCCAGGGCATAGGCTTCCGGTTTAAGTTTCAGACGTAATTCCTGACTTCCAATCTGGCCGTTATCGGTAATATTAAAGAGAGCCGGCATTTTAGCCAGTTGGGCTTCCAATTCATCTTTGGCCGCTTCCAGGTCGTCGTAGTCGTAACCCAACAGACTAATGGATACCGGGGCCCCGAAACGGTTTGATGCGCCCACGGCGAATTTATAGGCTTCGGGGATATTTCCTATTTTAGCGGCAATTTTACGTTTTAACAGCTCGTCGGACACCTGCGTATCTTCCAGAGGGTTCAGGAATACGCGTATCATACCCGCATTGGTTCCTGTTTCGGTGTTGTTGAACGACCGGCCCATGCCGATGCTCATGGATGAGATATATGGGATGGTATCGCCATTTTCTTCCATCAATTCGGCATTCACTTCCCAGGCTTTATCTTCAATATAAAACAGTTTTTGCTTGGTAATCTCTTCGTTTATTCCCGGTTTAAGAGCCAGGTCGATGGTAAACATATCAGACGGCGCCGCCGGGAAGAACGTAAATTTGATTTTTCCGCCACCAACCAGTCCTACTGTTATGATGATAATGGCCGTAACGCTTGATAATGTGAGTCCCTTGTGACTTAAAATCCAGGATAAAAAGGGAACATAAATTTTGTTGCGAATGCCAATGATGTATTTGTCGAGTTTATCACGTAACCGTCCGTACGCCGATTTATTGTTGTGAGGTTTTAACACTTTAGGCGTGGCCAAATGGCCGGGCAATACAAACATGGCTTCGAACAGCGAGAAGACCAGACAAGCCACAACCACAAATGCCATCTCGTACATCATTTCCATTTGTCCCTCAATAAAAAACAGGGGCATAAATGCAATCATGGTGGTGGTTGCCGAGGTGAACACGGCGGGCAGAACTTCAAGCGTGCCATCAATAGCAGCGCGGCGCGGCGACTTGCCCATCTCGAAGTGCGTAAATACGTTTTCGCCTATAACAACGCCGTCATCCACCAGAATCCCGATGATCAGGATCATTCCGAACAGACTGATCATGTTGATGGTTATGCCAAACAGGTTGGCCATGATGAACATCCCCAGAAATGAAGCGGGTATACCCCATGCGACCCATAGCGACAGACGAATATTCAAGAGGAGAGACAGCAATAGGATGACCAATACAACACCCAGAATGCCGTTGCCGATAAGAATGGACAGCTGACCATCTATCATGGTTAAAAAATCCATCTTAACCGCCATCTTAAAGTTGTCGTGTGTGGCGTTAAATTCTTTTATATAATCGTTTAAGATGTTTGAAATCGCTTCCAGATCTTCGGTGGCAAGCTTTTGAATCATAAACGTAACGGTCGGTTTTTTATCGACATAGCCATTACTTGGATCCTCGGGCGTTTGCAGTTTTACGGTGGCAATATCGCCGACGGTAATGAGTTGTCCGTTAACATTTGCTTTAACGACAATTTGTTTGATGTGGTCGGGCGATATAGAGCGGTTTCTGCTTAGTATTTTAATTTGTTCGCGCGGGTTTCTGATGGTTCCACCCGCCAGGTCGACATTGTTGGCTGTTATGGCGCTTTGTATTTCACTAAATGTTAAATCGTATCTGCGCATCTGAGTCTCATTCAATTCAATGGCCAGTTCCAGGTTGCTGGGGACACCATGAATTGTGATTTGAGAAATTTTACCCGTGGCTAACAAGTCGTCCTCAATTCGATTGGCCATGCTGTTCAATTCCAGCAAATCATTGGATTTTGAGGTCAGCGACATGAACATGGCAATATCTTTGGCTCTGTTTTTTGCAACGATGGGACGTTCGGCACCGGAGGGGAAATTGGATATTCCATCAACGGCATTCTTAACATCCGACAGTAACTCATCCATATCGTAGCCATTCAGTGCCGTTACGGTTACCTGAGAGTTTCCTTCATTCGATTTGGAGGTAAATTCTTTGATGCCTGATATGCCACGGATGCTGTTTTCAATGAGTGCGGTAACCCCTTCATCCATCTCTTTGGGTGTAGCCCCGGGATAGGAAACCGAAACATTGATTACTTTGGATTCTACCAGCGGAAAGGTTGCTTTACGCATGTGCAACAACGAAATGCCCCCCAGCAATATGAGAACCAGAATGACCATTTTTCCGTAAAACGGATATTTTACAAACAGTGATATTACGTTTTTCATTTTCTGATTTTGATTTTATTAGCGGGCTAAATAGGTGATGTTATCATTGATTCCTGATAGCGATTCGGTTACGATAACCTTATTGGAGTCGATACCCGCAATAATATATGAGTCGTTGAGCTGACGAAGAATATTCACCGGGATTTTAACCAGTTTGTCGTTGTTTAGTTCGTACACAAACGATTTGTCCACCAATGCTTCACGCGGAATTTCAAACCCGTTTAATGCCACACCAGTAAATATAGCATCCACATATTCGCCTTCCAAAAAGGATGAATCTTCATTTGGCTGATAGGTGAGGTACACATTTACCGACTGTGTTGCTTCGTCCACAAATTGGGATATGCGTGATACCGAAGCCGTTTTTGTGAGGCCGTTTTGTTTGGCTATCTTCACTTTATCGCCTTTGTGTATCCATTTAAGGTCGGCCGGGAAAACCGGCACAATAATTTCTAATTTGTCGGAACGGATAATGGTGGCCAGTTCGGCGCCAGGGGTTGCCACAGCGCCAATTTCTTTATTGACGGATTTGAAGCTGCCGGTAAAGGGTGCATAAATGGCATAACGACTGAGGTTAATTTCCTGTTGCAGCAGTGTGTAATAACCGGACAAAACATTGTTGGCGGCTAAAAATATTTTTTCTTTATTGGAGTTTATGGGAGGTAGTTGGGGCAATGGTTTATCTACATCAATGGCATTGAAAAAGGTGAACCATTTGTCGTATTCCTCGCTGTAGTCCACTTTTATATCCGGCAATATTTTCGAGAGCGTCTGTAAAAAAGAACTAATATCTGATTTAAGCGCAGCCTTAACGTTTTCGCTGTATATTTTGACTAACAAATCGTTTTTTCTGAATTTTTCGCCGGCTTTGAAGCGTACATCTCCCTGCATAATCTTCCCCTGCATTTCGGCACCCAGCGACACGTTATCGAAAGCCGTAACCCGGCCCCGGTATTTCATATCGGATGCTGTCTGAGTCAGACTCACTTTTGATGTTTTTACATAAAGCGTGGTGGCTTTTTTATTGTCCTTTTTTGGAACAGGTTTGGTGTTGATTGAATATGTTGCAAAACCTACTGCCAATCCGATTAATACAACACTGATCCCACCATAAATAAATGTTCTTTTCATATGTTTATAATTTGTTTGTTAAGGTCATATGGAACTCGCCTAGCTTAATCATCCCCCCTGTGTGTGAAGTAACTCCCATGGCTCGTTTCATATGTTTATAATTTGTCTTTAAGTTGCCATATGGAACTCGCCGGATAATCATCCACTTGTGTGAGAGATTACACTCATGGCTCGTTTCATATGATTATAATTTGTTTGTTAAAAGTGAATGGCATTTTTATGTCTGCTAATGATAATTGTAATTTTCGGCAAACATGGTTGTTTCATCCTCCCTGTTTTTTATTGATTTGAGTTTTTTATAATATGACACAAAAATAGCGGTTTTAGATCACGTTACTGCAACTTAATGAACCAAAGGGCTCTGTTTATAGACCAACATTCGGATTCGTCTCATGTTGTCAATATTTGATGATGATGAGGTTAATCAGGTTGTTGATTGCTGTGGCGTATTCGTTTGTTTATAAATTTTTAAGGGCTTTAAAAGCATTGATACTTTAGCTGAAAATTAGGACGATGAATTACAGAAGACGAAATATATGGATACAAAGTATCGGGTGGCTGGCACTCTATACTTTTTTCTTTAGTATGTCAAATTATTTTCAAACAACAGGGTTTGCTGCCATCAGTTCAGTCTTCGAGACTGCTTTCTTACTGGCTTTTTATCTCATCACGGTAAAGTATTTATTCGCAAAATATTATAGTAGGGGCTGGCTTTATGTTCTGATTTCTTTACTGGCTATCATTCTCTACTCAGGTTTGATTTTCGGTTTTGATGTGACTGTGATAGGTCCTCATATGAAGCATTGGTCCAGTGAACCGCCTATTTTATTTCATTATGTGAGAAGGCTGATGTCGGTTGTATTTATATTTATTGTGGGTACTTCCATTCAATTAATTGAGCAGACCAATCGCTTAAAAGAAAATGAAAAGTTATTAACGGAGGAAAAATTAAAAACAGAGCTTCAGTTATTAAAAGCTCAAATTAATCCGCATTTTATATTTAATGCGCTGAATAACATCTATTCATTAACATATATGCAATCGGCCAATGCGCCCGAGAGTGTGTTGAAATTGTCGGAAATGCTGCGGTATGTGTTTTATGATTGCAGCAAGGATCGTGTAGCGGTGACGTCTGAAATCAGATATATCGAAAATTTTAATGCTTTTCAGCAAATGAAATCTTCTTACATCCAAAATATTAGTTTGCAAACCGATTTGGGTTATGGAAGTATTGAAATAGCACCCATGCTGTTTATCCCTTTTCTTGAAAATGCCTTTAAATATAGTCGTATTGAGGAGATTGAAGAGGCTTATGTAAATATTTTGATTAAAAATGAAGCGGGAAAATTAACTTTTGCCATTGAGAATAGTGTGCCGGAAAATAATAAGCCCAAGCCGGGAAGCGGATTGGGAATTAAAAATGTGAAGCACCGGTTAAAAATTATTTACCCGCAGAACCATGTGCTTACCATTAACGAAAGCGGCGATAAGTTTAATGTTGAGCTGAGTATTATGGTGTAATGTTTTGGCTGATTATCTTGTTATACGATTGATACATTCTATATTTGTCTTGTATCGTTACATGATTGTAAATTAATGGGTCCCGGAAATGAGTATTAAGTGTTTAATTATCGACGACGAACGACTGGCACGTGAGTATCTGAAAAATTATATCAGTAAGATACCGCAGCTTGAGTTGTTGGGTGAGTTCAATTCGCCGTTAAAGGCTATTAATTTGATAAAATCGGGAGAGGTGGACTTGCTTTTTTTGGATATTCAAATGCCTGATATTACGGGTGTCGATTTTTTGCGTACCCTTTCGCAGGCGCCCGATGTTATTTTTACGACGGCCTATCAGGAGTATGCGTTGGAAGGGTTTAATCTGAATGTGACCGATTATTTGCTAAAGCCATTTTCATTCGAGCGTTTTTTACAGGCCGTAAATAAGGTTCTTGATAAGGCCGATGCGGGTTCGCGCAGCGACAATGTGCAATTTCCCAATTCCCCCGAGACATCTATCGCCGAGTCGTACCTTACGATACGAGCCGACCGAAAGCTCTATAAAATAAATTTCTCCGATTTACATTATATTGAAGGGCAAAAGGCGTATGTTACTTTTCACACGGTAAAAGGTAAAATTACGGCTCTGGCTTCGTTGAAGGAGCTGGAAGAATCGCTTCCCGACAGTCAGTTTCTTCGGATTCATAAATCGTATATCGTGGCCACGCGTGAGATTGTCTCTTTAGAAGGAAATATTTTGGAAGTGGGGCATGTAAAACTTCCTGTTGGGAAAATGTATAAGGAGAAGGTCCTGAATGTGTTTAATGTTAAATTGTAGTTGGGATCGGTTGATGTCGTCGATAAATATTGATGTGAAATTTATTATTGTCCGGTAAAAGATATATTCCCCGTTCGGGGTAGCGTCTCGCTACATCGTATCACGTAAAAAATATGTTTTTTATTTATGTGCTCAAGCCGCACGGGCTTTTACTTTTTTTACTCATTGAGGTTCTTATTTCAAAGGTATTCGTGATCCGCTTCGCTCCACTACAGCAAAAAAAAGTAAACACAAATTTTGCGTTTAGTGAGTGCAGTGT
>NZ_JBQTGJ010000026.1:0-43945 GCF_052400685.1 Geofilum sp. OHC36d9 | reverse complement strand
CGCCATGGCTACCATCTAAACATGAAAGCTGTTTTTGTTCAACTTTTTTGATAAATAGCAGCGAATTAGTAAATTCAGTGTCTGTTTTTCCGGAAAGCCGCGGCAAAAAACAATATAAATGTAATATAAAGACAATAACCCTTTTAGGTCATAAAGGATAATGGCGTTATGGGGGTGTTAGAGTGCATAAACCGTCACAGCTAACCAATTTGCAACTTAGCATCAAGATATTCAAACGAAAATATTACTGACAGATAAAATAAATTCGAAAAAATATCTAAAATATTACTGTGGGTAATATTATTTGATTATATTTGCATCGTAGTTCTTTGAAATATCTGTGTAAATCAGTCCAAGTGTTTTGATTTTAAATTATTAAAGCAATTGAAGAGGCAATGCCTCCACCCATTTTGGGTTCTTGTAGCACACACAAGAATTCTCCTGTCCCGTTGAGAAAGACAACGACTAGACTAAGAGATGTTGTTATGTTACGCTCCATGCTTATTTAGAATTGGATTATCTCCTTTTTAAAAAAGCAGGAAATCGAGAAGTGTTTGAACGTATCTATTATGGACTGGTGCTATTGAATGAGCAGGCAATAATGCCATAGTTCATAAATACATAAATATGTTAAAACACAGATTAGACCACCTCTCAAATGGGGTTAGGTCATTATTAAATGAGAACGGGTACGAGTTCTCGGAAGCAGACAAAGCTCTTCTAGAAAAAATCTTAGAAGAGTTAGAAGAGATGAAAAGCAATGAAAGTGGCAGTAGCCAAAGTCGATTGTTTGAAATTCTCTCCTTGGTCATTAGATATTTAAAATTCTTCGGAGTTGATGATATTAGCGACTTATTCTAATTCCACACTTCTCTTTTTTTTAATTAAAATAAGTAACTATGAATATAGGTAACGCAATAAAAGGTCTCAGAAAGCAAAAAGGATTTAAACAAAATGATTTTGCTGAGATTTGTGGATTATCGCAATCCTATTTATCCCTTATTGAAAAAGGAAAAAAAGAACCGACTTTGAGTTTGTTAAAGCAAATTTCATCTGCTTTATCCATGCCTCTTCCTATTTTAGTATTCCTTTCTTTGGATATGGACGATGTCGCTGATTCTAAAAAAGCGGCATTTAAATTGTTGGAACCATCCATAAAAGGATTAATAAGCGATGTATTTATTGCTGAAACAGCATAGTTATTTTGAAACGGAGAGTCAAAGATTTAGCATATGCACTTCATTGTGAAAAAGAGGAGCTCAATAATATTGCTTTAAAACTGGATTCTAATGAAGATAGTTTCTATCGTGCATGGGAAGAACCAAAAAAAGATGAATACGGTAGACAAAAGCTTAAGGACGGAATACCACAAACCAGACCAATAAATGCTCCAATCAAAGAACTAAAAGTTCTCCAATCAAAAATTTTAAATAAAGTCCTTTATTCATACGAATTGCCTGAATATTTCTACGGTGGGATTAAAGGAAAGGATGCTGTTACTAATGCAAGGGTACATCAAGGGAATAAGTATTTTTTCCAAACTGATTTAAAGGATTTTTATCCATCAATTCATTATTCCCGTGTTGAGAAGGCATTAAGAAAAATTGGTTTCTATCCAGATGTTGCAAGGATAATTACAAGATTATGTACTAAAGAAGGAGCAATTCCTCAGGGGTGTCCAACTTCATCCTATTTAGCTGCATTGGTAGTTTATGATTGTGCAAATGATTTGTTAGAAAAATATATTAAAGAACAATTCAAGGTAACTCTTTATGTTGACGATTTAACTATTTCTAGTCCAGTAGACTTTAAAAATAGGTCCGTTGAAATATTAGAAGAACTTAGAAAAAGAGACTTGAAAATTAACTTTGATAAAACTAGATACTATTCTAAAAACCCGATTGTAACAGGAGTTGTAGTTAAAAATAATGGAATTTCAGCACCTGAATCTGCTTATATAAAGTCAAAGGATTTAATGCTCTCAGAGAATTCTAGAAAAGGACATTTAATGAGAATTGATTATATAAATAAAATAAGGAAGAAAAAACATTAAATACGCACTCTAACACGCGGTATAAAATATTGGGGTTTAGGTGGTTATGTGATCATTCTGCCACGCATAAAGTTTGGTGTAACTGGATAGGAAAGTAACCCGCAATCCCCAACGATTTCATACCGCCACCGTTGTGCTTCATAAAAAGATACCCCGAAATATCATGAGCATTATAAATAAGAAAATAACACAAAAGACTATAATAGTTTGCACCTTGATTTTATTGATTTCTTGTAGTAACGGAACCAGAGAATCAAATAAAATTGTCAATACTGAAGATACCATAAGTGCAAAAACCAAAAGTGTTGAAAATAAGTTTGCAGAATCATATTTCATAGAAAAGACATTCATTCTAGACTTAGATTATGATACAATTCTTGACACTTTAAAGCTAATCGACATTAAATATACAAATACACAGACTTACAAAACTTTTGATGACCATGGGTATAGAAGGATTTCAATAAGTAATAAGTTAGGTAATTTAACTATTGATAATCTTGATGCTTGGGGGAATGAAATTGAATGTGATTCGATTGATAATATAATCTTAGACAATAAGGAATATAATTTTAAAGTTGTTGCAATAAATAAAAAATCGACTGGATTGATATTTTCTAAGTATTTGTACGGGAGTGATTATGATTACCATACTATAATAGCAGTTGACTCGACATCCAAACCGACTATTTGCATGGATTCTACAATTAGGATAAAAGCATTCCGAAATATAGATAAAGATGGCAATAATGAAATAATTGGAATATTGGGTTATGATAATATTTATAGATTAGGGTTTATTAAAAGTTCTCCAGTTGGAGACAAACCTTATCATATTTTAGACTATAAAAATAGGTTATATCGAAATAATGACAGTCTTTTCTATTCGTATAATAAGAGATATTACAGATTCAGAGAATATCCAGAGGGTTCGCTCAAAAAACTGACAAATTCTGATTTGAAGAATAGAAATCAAACTGAACTGAGACTGATGAGAAACGAAATTTTTGCTCAATATGGATATATTTTTAAGTCAAAGGATTTACAAGATTATTTTTCTAAAAAAGAGTGGTATAATGAGAGAGGAAATGGGGAGTTTCAATTTTGCTTTACTGATAATGAAAAATACAATATTGATTTGATAAAGAAATTTGAGGAATAATTACGAAGCACAATATATAGGAGTATGAGCGGTCGGCACGACCCAGCGATTACTCCAGGTTGAACGACATCCCGGTAGAACTACAACAAAATACGATGGACCTACTGTCGTTTTTTTATGTTTTTGAGAAGAATGCCCATGCTTTAATTGTGTTGCTTTAAACTCTTTGTTTTTAAAAAAAGAGAGCATTTTGCAACTCAAAAGTTAAAAACCAATCTCTTTTTGGCTTAAAACCTACCCTTTAGACAATACACCCCCTAACCACTAACCCCATGTTCATGAAGTTTTTAAGGGAGGTGTTTTGTTGGTTACAGCAACTTTGCAAAAAGCATAGAAGATCCTGCGGGTGACCAAATTCTGGGCATAGTTCTTATGACAATCAGACGTCCCTTTTTGCAATGAGGACATTTGGTCACGTCAATCCCGGTTAATCTTAAAATACGTTCTGAAGCTGTTTCTTCCTTTTTGGGTACCATCAATTGGTCAATGTCAGGTTTCTCATCCGGCACAAATTGCAAATTCAGATGGCGCTTTGTGGAATGGTGATAAATGCCGAACCGACGGATGCGTACGTAACCATCCGGCATGACATGCAGGCAGAATCGACGCAGAAACGATCCCTCTTTGAGTGGCGGTAGTTTTTTTGGATATAACGAAACATTTCCGTTTCAAGATGTTGAAATTGGACAAAAATGTGTAACGGCGACCCCTTGAGAACCTCGGGGCGCACGCTCCTCCCCCAAGGCAGCATGATTCTGCCAAATGGCAGCATGGCTCTCCCCAAGCAGCGAAGGTTCATTTTTGAAGATTTGCTCTTTATGCGCCATGGCTACCATCTAAACATGAAAGCAGTTTTTGTTCAACTTTTTTGATAAATAGCAGCGAATTAGTAAATTCATTGTCTGTTTTTCCGGAAATCACCGGCAAAAAGACAATATAAATGTAATATAAAGACAATAACCCTTTTAGACCATAAACGATAATGGCGTTATGGGGCATTTAAACAAGACTAAAAAATGAACACACCACTTTCAGACATACAAAAACAAAGACTTAAAATACTTGAGCCCAAACTTGAAGTCGCAATAAAAAATCAGGACATTCAAGCAGCTAAAGCATTGGTTTTAGATTTGCAAGTTTTATTAAGACCGACTAATCATTTTGTTCGTTTGAGTCAGTCCAAAAATAAATTATTTGAACTTTCAATAGAACTTGGCGATTATGATTTTGCAATTAACGGATTAAACTCAAATAGAGAGGTTCTTAACAAGAATACAAGAATCTATCTTGAGACAACATCCCTTATGGCAATATGCTATGTTCGAATGCAGGAAATAATAAAAGCGAAACCATATATAAAAGAAGTACTAACTAACAAAAGCGTTATAAAGTCAGATAGGACAAGAAAGATTTTTCACAAAGAGATAATTAACAGATTTAACGAAGAAGTTGCTCTTTGTACATTAAAGAGTTCAGATGATGTAAGTTATAATGAGGATGAAATTGAACAAGAAGTAATAAGAATTATTCAGACTTTAACAGAACAAGAAATATTTGCACAAATAGGACAAGCATCACCAAGAGCAACAAAAGAGTTGATGTTTTTGGTATATGATTACTCGACTAAACAACTTCCTTCTGCTGAAAGATTAGCTTTGCCAAGCCCTACACAAAAAATCAAAGATACCGAAGTTGGACAAACAGTCTTCGAGTCAGTAAAAAGAGTTATTTATAATTCTTTATGTAATCCAGAAAGTGATATTTACAAAACATGGTTCAACAATGGGATGAAAATTGTTTTATCAAAAGGATACATCAGATCAGCAGTGATTTCTTGTTTGGTAAATTTGGGAGTAGGAATAAAAATGATTGCTGCTTCGATAATTGCGCTAATTATGAAATTAGGAATTGAAATTTATTGTGAGAGATATAAACCAATCAGTCTAATGGAAATAAGAGATAAATAAAAAACGCCCCCATAACATTTTGTTTATTGCATAGCGGTGGTAGTGCGTATTCGTTGTTCGGATTCTCGCACGATCATCCGTCCGTACCCGGACTGATAATCACACGTAATCCGCAACGACAACAAACAATTTACCGTTGTGCTTCATGCTGAAAAACCAATCAACAATAAACTATGAGACTGCAAACTATAAAAATTAAAAACTTCAGAAGTTATCAGGAACCAATTGAAATATCAGTTGGGAATCTTACAACATTTGTTGGTAAAAATGATATAGGAAAATCTACAATTTTAGAAGCCCTTGACATCTTCTTTAATAAAGGGAAAGGTGCCATAAAAATGGACAAAGATGATGTAAATAAAACTTGTCTATCCAATGGAGATACAATAACTGAAATATCTCTAACTTTTGACCAATTCCCTAATTCAATTGTTATTGATAGCACATATGAAACATCTTTAGAAAGTGAATATCTTTTGAATGTAAATGGTCATTTAGAAATAATAAAAAGATATAACAACGGTGGTAGTGAGAAAGTATTTATAAAAGCTAATCACCCAACAAATGAAAATTGCTCTGACCTTCTTCTAAAAACTCAAAAAGCCCTTCAAAAAATAGTTGCAGATAATGAAATTGAATGCGAAAACCGAACTATAAATGCTGTTATGAGAACAGCTATTTGGTCTCACCACTCAGAAAACCTTGAGCTAGAAGAAATTGAAATTGATGTTACAAAAGGGGAAACAAAGTCAATTTGGGATAAATTAGAGAATTACTTACCTCTTTACACACTTTTCCAGTCCGACCGAAAAAATAGCGATGGAGACAATGAGGTTCAAGACCCTTTGAATGAAGCTGTAAAACAAATAATGAATGATAATCAAATTCAGGAAACATTGGCGGGTGTTGCAGAGCTTGTTGAAGGAAAGTTACAGGAAGTTGCGGATTTAACTCTAGACAAACTACGCGAGATGAACCCTCAAATTGCGGATAGTTTAAATCCTGTTATTCCTTCATCAGACAGTCTAAAGTGGAATGACGTTTTTAAGAAGGTTTCCATTACAGGTGACGAAGATATTCCTATTAACAAAAGAGGAAGTGGCGTAAAAAGGCTTATTCTCTTAAACTTTTTTAGAGCTGAAGCCGACCGGAGACGAAGAGAGAGAAATGTTCCTAGTGTCATTTATGCAATTGAAGAACCAGAAACATCCCAACACACAGCGCATCAAAAGTTATTGATTCAAGCATTAATTAATTTATCGGGCGCAGATAATACTCAAATTTTATTGACAACACATAGTCCAGTTATAGTTAAAAAAATGGCTTTTGACCAGTTGAGGTTGATACAGATTGAAGACGGAGTAAAGACTGTCAATTCAGTTGCACCTGGACAACTTCCTTATCCATCTCTGAATGAGGTAAATTATGCGGCATTTGAGGAAATATCAGAAGAATATCATAATGAATTATATGGTTTTTTGGAAAGTGAGGGTCTAATAAATGATTTTAAAGAAGGAAAAGAAACTATTGATTATATACGACTTAGACGAGATGGCTCAACACTCACTGAGCAAAAGATATTGACTGAATATATTCGACATCAAATACATCATCCTGAAAATAATCATAATGTGAGATTTGATGAAAATCAATTAAGCGAATCAATTAGACTTATGAGAACTTTTATTGACAATCAAAACTAAAAGCACGAAAGCACAATAGAGTAGACTGCCGCAAGGCCATTAGCCTAGCGGAGAGCCTCTCACACCACCGTACGTACGCGAGCTCTGCTCCCACCTTTCGTTCAAAATATTCACAGGATATTTTTCACTCGGGTGCATATACGGCGGTTCGTACCTTGATGGGTTAAGCGACACATGAAATTCCGGCATAGATATGTAACCGCGTCTCTTTAGTCTTGAAATAGTTATGGTTGTTCCTAAAAACAGGACTTTGAGCAATTGCCCATCCCCCTTTCCGGGAACGACTTATGATGTGGTTACTGACCCATACAATTATGCTTCTTATCCCGTTCCTGTTGGTCAGTTCAGACTTTTGAAGGCTCGCTTACTTCACTGCACGAATCACTCCAAACCAGCTTGCGACTTACTAATGTTTCCCGGTGTTAACCAGGCACATAAGAGACTTGCACTCGTCGGACTTTCTCACAATAAAATGTGAAAATTTGTTTATATTTACCATTCAAGCCAACACACAAGCGGTCATAAAACATTTGGGGGAAAGTAGCTATTCGAGTATTCTGCCACGCATCAAAGTTTGGTAACGGTAGATATGAACGAAACCCGCTCTCCCAAACGTTCCATACCGCGGGGCGTTGTGGTGCATTTAAAATGACGCTGCGAATTACCAAAAAAAGCCTTTGTTGATTCGAAAAGATTATCTAAATTTGTATCCAAATGAATACACATTAGTAAATGTACTTTATTGAGAAAACAGTTGAGTTTGACAAATGGCTTAAAAAACTGAAAGATTTAAGAGCCAAAGCAAAAATACTATTCCGGATTCAAAAGCTTGAAAGCGATGAACACTTTGGAGATTGTAGGCCTGTTGGAGAAGGAATTAGAGAACTGAAAATAAACTATGCTAAAGGATACAGAGTTTATTTTAAAGAAAAAGACGGAAAAATTATTATTCTACTTATTGGCGGAGACAAATCAACCCAACCAAAAGACATTGAAAAGGCAAAAGACATTTTAAAAAAATTTAAAAAGTAGAGATATGGAAGCTTCAAAATTCGACATAGCAGATTATTTAGATAGTAACGAAATGATTACAGAATATCTCAACGCTGTTTTGGAGGAAGGAGATAATTCTGATGTTATTACTGCAATTGGACATATTGCAAAAGCAATTGGAATGACTAAAATTGCGGAGGAAACTGGACTAAGTAGACCGAGCTTATATAAAGCTTTATCTGAGGGATCAAAGCCTCAATTTGAGACAATTATGAAAGTATTAAAAGCTATTGGAGGTCAAATTAAGATAAATCCAATAGGTGGTGTTGCTTAAAATATAATAGACGATTCCTCATTGACATAAAGACAAAAAAACAAAAACGCACCACAATCGAGTAGACTGCCGCCAGGCTAAAATACTGGCGGAGAGCCTCTCAAACCACCGTACGTACGCGAGCTCTGCTCCCACCTTTCGTTCAAAATATTCACAGGATATTTTTCACTCTGGTGCATATACGGCGGTTCGTATCTTGATGGGTTAAGCGACAAATGAAGTCCCGGCATAGATATGTAACCGCGTCTCTTTAGTCTTGAAATAGTTATAGTTGTTCCTAAAACAGGACTTTGAGCAATTAATAAACCCCGCACATTTAATTTCTTCACAAAACTCAAATGTGTTTTTAAAGCGTACAAAAATTAAATTCGCTACTTAATAAATTGGTAAGTAAGTGCAAGCAAATTCGCACTACGCTTACAATAACGTTAGGCTGCATGTTCAGACCTTCAAATGAGAATAAAAATTTGACAATCCATAAATAAGTACTTATATTCGTACTTTATTAATTACTTAAATAAGTAGATTATGATAGCAGCAAATTTTTCAGAATTTAGGACAAAATTAAAAATGTACCTTGATAATGTTGAAGATAATAATGAGACATTGATAGTAAAGAGGAAGACAGGAAAAGGCACTGTAATGCTTTCATTGGATGAGTATAATTCAATAATGGAGACTGTACATCTGTTAAGTTCAAAAACTAATGCGGATAGATTGTATGAGTCCATAAATCAAATGAAAAAAGGTGATATAATCACGAATAATTTGATAGAGGACTGATGAGAATTACTTTTTCAAAAAACGCATGGGAAGATTATCTTTCTTGGGAAAAAGAGGATAAAAAAACACTTCGAAAGATAAACGAACTAATTAAGGATATCCAAAGAACTCCTTATGAGGGGGTTGGTAAGCCAGAACCATTAAAATACGATTTGGCTGGATTTTGGTCTCGTCGGATTGATTTAGAACACAGATTAGTATATCAATACCGGGAAAGTGAAACATTGATTTATTCTTGTAGATTTCATTATGATAACTAGAAACACGCACCTAATCGAGTAGACTGCCGCCAGGCTAAAAGCACAGCGGATAGCCTCTCACACCACTGTACGTACGCGAGCTCTGCTCCAACCTTTCATTCAAAATATTCACAGGATATTTTTCACTCGGGTGCATATACGGCGGTTTGTACCTTGATGGGTTAAGCGACAAATGAAATTCCGGCATAGATATGTAACCGCGTCTCTTTAGTCTTGAAATAGTTATGGTTGTTCCTAAAACAGGACTTTGAGCAATTGCCCATCCCCCTTTCCGGGAACGACTAATAATGTGGTTACTTACCCATACAATTATGCTTCTTATTCCGTTCCTGTTCGTCAGTTCAGACTTTTGAAGGCTTGAAATCACTTACGTTTCTTAGTCGAGTCGTTAGCGGCAAGCTAGCCACCCAGTTGCAATACGTACAATTTGATATTTATTCGCACGGATTAGATTCTATTTTGTAACTTTGCACGTATAAATTAATAATTAAACGGCCGTGTTATGAATACAAAGCTAACATTGACAATTGAAAAGGCATTAATTGAAAAGGCTAAGCATTATGCTAAAGGTAAAGGGAGAAGTTTATCTGATATTGTTGAGAATTACCTCAAAGTGATAATAAAGGAAGATAATACCAAAGTAATTGATTCGACTCCAATAGCTTCTTCATTACGAGGTTCTTTTAAAGCACCACAACAATTTGATTACAAAGAGGAGTTAGCAAAGGGACTATCAAAGAAATATTTGTAATATGGATAAAGTATTAATTGATACTGATGTAATCTTAGATTTCTTTTTTGACAGGCAGCCTTTTGCAGAGTATTCTACGCAAGTAATAGGATTATGTGAGACAAATAAAATAAAAGGATTTGTTACTCCTGTGATTTATAGTAATGTTTATTACTTATTAAGACAAACAGCAAGACACGATAAAGTGATTGATAACCTAAAACAATTACTCATGATTACAGATGTTTTGCTTATGGATAGGGAAGTTGTAAGCAATGCTCTCAACTCTGGATTTAAAAATTTTGAGGACAGCTTGCAAAATTTTGCTGCGATGAAAAATGGAGAAATCGATGTGATTTTAACTCGAAATTTAAAAGATTTTAGTAAAAGTGAGATTGGTGTCTTAACGCCAGAATCTTACATAAAGTCTATTATCGCCAGCCGCTAAAGGAGTAGACGGCTGACGCTGAAATGACCGCCATTGTGCCTCTTTAGTCTTGAAATAGTGATGGTTGTTCCTAAAACAGGACTTTGAGCAATTGCCCATTCCCCTTGCCGGGAACGACTTATGATGTGGTTACTGACCCATACAATTATGCCTCTTATTCCGTTCCTGTTCGTCAGTTCAGCCTTTTGCAGGCTCGCTCACTTCACTGCATGAATCACTCCAAACCAGCTTGCGACTTACTAATGTTTCCCGGTGTTAACCAGGCACATAAGAGACTTGCACCCGCCGGACTATCTCTCATATAATTGTTGTAACTATAGGTTATTGCACCGCAATCGTCATACACCGGCCTCTCAGAGCCGCCAGATACCCATTGATCTCATCTTCGCTTACGTGTTCGGGTAATTTGTGATATGAGCTATTCCGAAGGGATTTAGTCAACATCGATTTTAAACATCATGGGGGAAAAATTCAAAAAAAAATGCAAGAGACGTATAATTTAAGTCAGACATGTCAACAAATGACTACTTTTGTGCCTTAAAAAAAATATGCGACCCAGAGTCTGTTCTTCTGCGTTACGTTTGCTTTCATAATGGTCAATTACCCTGGTAACCTCACCTTTTTCGAGCTACGCAAACCTTGAATTTGAATGTTTCTTAATAAGCAATTAAGTTTTATTGCTGCTACTAATTATGTTATGAACAAATTTAAAAATTACAAAGAAAACCCGATGTACGCCTACCTGGTGCTACTTGTTTTAGCCTCAGCAATAGGTTTTCAGGGATGGCAGACCTTGTTTAATAATTTTGCCGTTGATACCATTGGCCTTAATTCCTTTCAGGTTGGCACCATTCAATCGGTAAAGGAAATTCCCGGCTTTCTGACGTTCTTCGCCGTATTTATTTTACTGATTGTAGCAGAACATCGTTTTGCCGCACTGGCCATCGTCACACTTGGCATTGGCAACCTTATGGTGGGTTTGTTTCCATCATTCGGAGGATTATTACTGACAACACTAACCCTATCGATGGGGTTTCATTATTTTGAAACGAGTAACCAATCGCTAACGCTACAGTATTTTGCAGGCGAAAGAGTGCCGATAGTGCTGGCAAAACTAAAAAGTTATACAGCAATAGGCAATGTTGGGGTTGGCGTGTTCATCTGGATCATATCGAAACATCTGGAGATAAACTACATATTTACCATTATTGGCGCTATTGTAGTGCTTATGGGTCTTTATTCCTTCACGAAAAAGCCTGTGGATAAAACCCTGCCGCCACAGCACAAAAAATTAGTCTTAAAAAAGAAATATTGGCTTTTTTATGTTCTGAACCTGTTAAGTGGCGCACGGCGACAAATTTTCATGGTCTTCTCCATATTTCTGCTGGTTCAGAAATACCATTTTTCGGTAGCCTTTATCACTACGCTATTTATAATTAACAATATCATCACTTATTTTTTAAGTCCGGTCGTTGGCAAAGCTGTTAATCGATATGGAGAGCGCACAATGTTGACCATTGAGTATTCAGGGTTGTTCTTAGTGTTTATGGGCTATGCACTTATCGAAAACGCCCATTTTGCGACTGCAATGTATTTGGTAGATAATCTATTCTTTAGTTTTGTTATTTCCATCAATTCATTTTTCAGAAAACAGGCCGATCCAAAAGATATTGCGCCATCGATGTCGGTGGGTTTTACCATCAATCATTTAACAGCAGTCATTTTGCCGGTCATTGGCGGCCTCTTGTGGACCATCAGCTGGCGTATTCCGTTTTTTGCTTCCGCCGGATTAGCACTTCTGTCACTCTATTTTTCCCAAAAAGTAAGGACAAACAAATAACGACACGCATGTAGTGGCTGCATTCATGCTGCCACGATGCATTCATGCTGCCACGATGCATTCATGCTGCCACGATGCATTACATCATTCGTGAGCAGGTCATTCAAATAAAACGGGACAAAATTTATCGTGAATAGGCCACATATTCGATCCGCCTTTTTAAATCTGTTGCAGACGCTACCAAAGATGATAAAACCAAAAGAGGGCATTTCCAAATCAGGAAGCCCTCTTCGATAACTCAAGCTGAACGGGGTGTTATTCCATCCCCAGTTTCACCACTGCTTTTTTAATTTTTTTAATGGTACCTGTATGTACCATGGCTTTATGAATTTCGCCCGGGAAAAAGATGACAAAACCGTTATCAGGCACAAATATCTCAACGCCATTGCCTTCATACACCGTCATATCTTTTTCGGCATTATAAGGCTGAGCTATTTTCATTTCAGAGCCGTCGGCATAAAAAATGCGTTCTTCACCGTCGGCCAAAAAGTGAATATCCATGAATTTATCATGAGATTCCCAGATACTATCCTCATAATTTTTGGTGTCGCGTATCATGCCATTAACGAACAAATGATCGGCAACCAATTCATTTTTTCCTTCCGGAAAATCTTCGTCATCAATATTTTCCAAAAAATCAAAAGCCTGCTCCAAAGAAGGATGTAACATAAAATACCTTGAAGCATTTTCGAGCGTATCTATAATCATAACAAAAAGTTTAATTGAAGTTCATTTTTAAGGCTACAAAGTTATAAAAGATTGTACGCCCGCGACGCAAAATGCCAAATCATGATTTTTTTTTTTTATCAACAGCTTCATCCATTTAGTGTCAGCAAGAAACCACCATTTCGTTACGTTTCAATTGCGCTATTTAATAAGTTTCCGGGTGTTCACAAAAAGTATTGGTACTTTTCGCCCCCTCGTGAAAGGCTTATAAACAATAGCTACCTAAAGGCTTCAAAAACCATTCAAAAGAACAACTTTGGTTTTCTTAAACACAAGGGGGCAGCCAACCTCAAATCAGCAGCCGGACACCCCCAAAAACAACCCGGTAAACTTACTTTTTGCTGACACTGATTGTTAAACACGGCACTAATAGGATTTCACAATATCCCAGACAAAAGCCCGCACCCCAATATCCTTATTACGACGATCCAGTTTTTTCACGGTAGCCAGCAGCGGGTCAACCTGATCGTCTTCAACCATTGTGATAACTGCCGAATTCATCTCCGGCCAGGTGTGCGTACCACGACGCGGCTCTCCATCAACACTCCCCTGTCCCTGTACCTGCTCAAAAAAAGTAAATCCCCGGATGCCCAGATATTCAAGCATATATTCAACACGTTCGGTGTTGGCCTGGTTAAAAACTATAAAAACTGACTTCATGTGTTGATAATTTATTTATTAAGGTCACATGAAACTCGCCGGAATTAATCATCATCTTGTGCGTGAAATAACTCCCATGGCTCGTTTCAGATGTTTAAATTTTTAATTCATTTATCGGTTGCTGAAAGAACGACAAAAGATACGTCGCTCTTTCAACAAACTTTATTTGCTAGTGCTCTCGTCGTCGGATATTCTGAGGAAGAAAAATTCCTTACGATTTTTCTCCTCTTTATCGCGTTCGCCGTGTCGTGACATAATACCATACAGCACAGGAACAACAATAAGCGTAACAAGGGTTGAAAACATCAAACCACCCATTACCACCACGCCCATTGGACGCCATGTTTCAGAGCCCGAACCCTGGCTGAGAGCCATGGGGAGCATTCCCAGAATAGTTGTAAATGCGGTCATTAATACCGGTCGTAAACGCGAAGAACCCGACAGTGCAATGGCTTCGTTTAACTCATAACCACGATCGCGCATCAGGTTAATATAATCGACCAGAACAATCCCATTTTTAACCACAATACCCACCAGCATGATTACCCCCAGGGCACCAATCATATCCAGCGATATTCCGGTGACAAACAAGGCCATTACAACACCAGAGAAAGCAAAAGGTACAGACATCATAATGATGAAAGGTTTAGACATGGACTCAAACTGAGAAGCCATCACAATATAAACCAACAAAACAATCAATGCCAGTAACAACATCATATCGCCAAAAGTCTCCTGCTGGTCTTCATAGTCACCTGCCAGTCGAATAGTGGCACCCTGTGGCACTTCAATATTCTGTATGGCATTTTCAATATTAATAGCCAATTCGCCCAACGAAATTTTGTAAGGCGTCACCTTCACCGAAACAATCCGCTGCCGGCTTTTACGTTCAATGGTTGGAGGCGTCCAGTATTCTTCAACGGTAGCAATTTCGCTCAACTTAACGTTCCCCTTTGCGGTAGGAATGGAAAGTGACTGAATATCGGAAATGGAATTTCGATCCTCTTCTTTAACCCGCACCTTAATATCGTATTCTTCACCATCTTCCTTCAAATAACCTGCCGACATGCCAGCCACACGGTTGTAAACATAAGCCGACACCATTGTGGCGTTTAAACCAAGACGCGACAGTTTCTCCTTATCCACATTAATCTTCAACTCAGCGCGGTCGTCATCACGACTGATGGTTACATCACGGGCACCCGAAACCGTCTTTAGTTTATTTTGAATTTGCTCAGCCAGAATATTTGTCTGGTCAAAATCGTGTCCATAAATTTCAACATCAACAGTAGAAGCAGCGCCTGCCATTCCACTTGACACCTGAGCCTGGAAATCAATAATTTCAGGATATCGGGCCATTTCCTTTCTCAAATCTTCGGCCACATCAAAAGCGCTGCGCTCACGATCGCGCTTATCAACCAATACAACCGTCATCGAAATGGTGTTATTGGTAGAAGACGAGAACAGGGCCGAAATACCGGCGTCATCGGAAGAACCGGCGGTGGTTGACACCACTTTAATTTCGGGGGCAAGAGACATAAACCGGCTTTCGAGCTGACGGGCTGTTTTCAACGTTTCTTCGAGACGGGTACCACGATTAAGTTCTACACTGACAGTTATACGCCCCATGTCGCTTTGTTGCATAAAATCAGTACCAATAAAACCCAAAAACAAGGGAAGCATCGTCACAATAAACACAGAAATGATAATACCTAAAGTCAGTTTTTTATGATGCAAACTATAACGAAGCACCTTAGCATACCAGGCATCCAGACGGTCGAAAGCACCTACCACATATTTCTGATACCAGTTACTTTTAGGCACCTCGGGAATCACATTACCATGCTCATCAACACTAACTTTACGTGCTTTAAGCAGCTTTGAACTCAACATAGGCGTCAGCGAAATGGCAACCAGCGTTGATGTAACCACAACAATAGTGACAATCCAGCCCAATTCTTTAAACATAATACCGGCCAATCCGCCCAACATCGTTAAAGGAACAAACACGGCCACAATCACCAGCGTGGTGGCAATTACCGAAACCCAGACCTCATTGGTGGCATAAATAGCCGCTTCGCGCGGACTGGATCCCCGTTCAACGTGCCGTGTAATATTTTCAAGTACCACAATCGCATCGTCAACCACCATTCCAATAGCAATGGTCAATGACGACAAAGAAATGATATTAAGAGAACTACCAACAAAAGCCAGATAAATAAACGAGACAATCAGGGCTATCGGGATTGTAAGACTAATAATGACCGTCGCCCGCCAGCGTCCCAGAAAAACCAAAACGACCAGTACCACAAACAGCAAAGCATAAAGGATAGACTCCTCGAGACTACTGATAGAATCTTCGATATTGGTAGAGGAGTCGTAAATAATATCCACTTTGATATCGGATGGCAATAGTTTCTGAATATTCGCCATCTCTTTGTTTACCTCACGACAAATTTCGACGGTGTTGGCACCCGATTGTTTGGCAATAACCACACGAACCCCATCCTGTCCATTAAATTTTTCATCGAGGGTCAGGTCTTTAATGGTATCTCTAACCGTTGCAATGTCGCGCACAAAAATCTGACGGCCGTCATTGGTGGTTGACACCACAATATTATTTATTTCGGAACTTTCAACGTATTCGCTTCGAACCTGCAACTGATATTGTTCCTTTTCCATTTTCACCGTCCCCGATGATTGATTCAGATTATTACCACTGATAGCATTGCCAACCGCTTCGAGCGAAATATTGTAAGCGTCCAGTTTAACCTGATCAATGTCAACATACACATAACGCTCAGGCGCACCCGACAACGAAATATTACCAATACCATCCACACGATTCAATTGTGGCATAACCACATCATTCAGAATTTTATATAACCCTGCGTAACTTTCATTAGCCGTAACAGAGTACATAATGATAGGCATTGAGCTGGTACTGAACTTAAAAATGAAAGGATTTGAAGCACCACTGGGCAAATTATCCTTGGTCATATCGATGTACGAACGCACATCGTTAATCACCTCATCAAGGTTGCTCCCCCACTCCAGTTCAAGCGTAACCAACGACATATTATCCATTGATTTAGAAGTCAGCTCCTTGAGCCCATCCACCGAATTCAGACTATTCTCCAGTAATCGTGTTACATTGGTTTCCACCTCACTGGCATTAGCCCCCGGATACGAAGTCATAACCGAAATATAGGGTGGCTCTATTTCCGGATATTGGTCAATAGGCAATTGCTTTAACGAATACAATCCTATCACCATCACGGCTACAAAAATAAGGGCTGTTGTAACCGGTTTATTGATTGATGTTTTAAATATACTCATGTTACTTAATAATCAAAGGTTTGTACGAGTACGACAATACCGCACTCTGTTTTAAACACCTAATATTTTTATGATAAGAAAGAAGACGCCCGTTCAAAAAAGACAAATACAATCAGAAACATGGCGCTCCAGTCCCCTCTTTACAAACAAGACAAATCCAGTTGTAAAGACCATTATTCCACCACTTTCAATTTAATACCATTGATAAGTTTCGCTTGCCCCATGGTGACCAATTCATCGCCCACCTTTAGCTCGTCAGAAAAAATCTCAATCAAATCGTCAAAACGTTTACCCAGAGTTACGCTAACACGTTTAGCCACACCGCCGTCGTTAATAAACACATAGCGTTCGTTGGACCCCGTCAGCTTCAGAATAGACTGATAGGGCACCATGATACCATCCACCTGGTCTAATTGCAAAGTCGTACGGACATACATACCCGGGCGCAGTTGATTGTCACTGTTTGGAATTTTAATCTTAACCTGAAAAGTATGTGTGTTCGGATCGATGGTTGGATAAACAATTTCGATGTTAGCTGGAAACTCACGTTTGTCAAACACTTCTGTGGTAACTTTCAGATCCATCCCCTTCTGTACATATGGAATATATAATTCCGGAATTGCAATTAAGGCTTTGAGCAGATGCGTCTGTGTCAGCTCCAGAATTGGATTTCCACTATATAATTCGCCATCTTCATAATTTTTAGCGGAAATAACACCACGGAAAGGCGCCTTTACAAAAGTGTTGGCTTCCAGAAAATCAAGATTTTCTTTGGTCTGTTTGTAAGCCAATTCAGTCTGATCGTAGGTTTGTTGTGACACAGTACCTGTTTCGTGCAATACTTTAATACGTTCAAACTCAACGCCGCTATTAGCAAATGCCAGTTTGGTGGTATTTAACTGATTCTGGTTCATACGCACCAACAAATCACCGGCATTAACGGCAGACCCAACCTCCACATAAATATGTTCAATATTGCCTGTAACCGAAGGCGCAATTTTCACAGTTTCGTAGCCTTCGAGCGTGGTTGACAGTTCAATTTCGCGTGACACCTTCTGTTTTGTAATCGGAGAAACTTTTACAATCTCCGTTCTTTCAGCTTCACCCTGCTGAGCATCTTGTTGCTGCGAACCACAACCGGCCATAACAACAACAGCACTGCATACTACAACGGTTCTGAATACACTGTTCATATTATTAGTTTTTTTATTTTGTTCTATTAATTAATTCTTGTCTATAAAATAGTACTTAACCATCACACTGGTCATCTAAATGGTCGTGGAAAAAGACTTACCTTTTTAGAGCTCGCAAACCGTAATGTTCTATTACCTGGTTCTAGCCAGCGCCTAAATGAACCTCCTAATTATTATTAAGATTAAGAAGATTCTCCAGATCAATTTGCGCGTTAACAACATCGAGCAGAGCCTGAACATAAGCACTCTGGGCAGTCGTTAAATCGGTTCCGGCATTGGTAACATCAAGACTGGCCGCCATACCCTGCTCATATTTGCGTGAAATATCATCGAACACCCGTTGAACCACCACCATATTCTCTTTTTGCGTTTCGAGGCTTTCGTAAGCCGAACTCAGATTGTACACCAATTGACGATGCTGAATAATCAATGACTCACGGGTGTCGTCAAACGTATTTAACTGTTTTTGATAGCCGAACTTGGCCTCCTGCACAGCTTTTACTCTGCTAAAAGAAGAAAAAACAGGTACGGTAAGCGATACGCCAAATAAATTCGGAGGTGTTGAATTCATGGTCGCTTCGTCGCTGTAATATTTTTTTTCAGAATACTGATAAAAGGCCGACACCGAAGGCGCAAATGCCCATTTCTTCAATGTCACCTGCTTTTTAGAAAGGTTCAGACTCTCATTCAGCAGTTGATAATTGTAGTTATTGTCAAGCACAAAATTAACATCAAGCAAAGAAATTGCATTATCAATGCGCATCAAATCATCCAAATTCTCAACCAGTTTAATCTCGGTCTTCACATCCAGACCAAGCTGAAGACGCATTGAGTTATAGATCATTTCCAACGACCGTTTATTGGCGCTAATACTGGTTTTCATGGAAGCAATCCGGACCGAAATAAGGTCGGCATCGGTTTGCACCAGCACGCCCACATTAATCGATTGATTGGTGTAGTACAACAATTTCTCCAGATTTGACAAATTCTCTTCCAGCAGCCCAATGGTCTCATCGAGCACCAAAGCCGAATAATAAAGCTTCTTAACCTGATCAGTGACCTCTTTTTCGGTTTGCCGAAGTGTGATATCCGACATTCGTTTGGCAATATCTTTCAGTTGAACCCCAACCACTTGTGCGCCACTCAAAGCCACCGAAGCCGTAAGTCCCGTTGTTAATGAATTGGGCATTGAAATTTTAAAGTCGCCCAGATTCATCTGGTAATCAAACATATTACTATAATCGGCAGTTGCGCTGACTTGTGGCAACATAGTGGCCAGTGTCTGCCATCGGCTCGCCTCAGCCACGCGCACGTCAAGTGTTGCATTTTTCAATGTTCTATTCTGCTCCAGCGCTTGCAGCTGAGCATCACCAAGCGTCAGGTTAAGCGTATCCTGAGCTGACAAAGAACCAAGATAAAACACTGTCATCAAAAAAAATAAAAGCCTTTTTCGCATTTTCTTATTTTATAATTTAATATTCTACAAACACAGCCAAAAATAAAGCTTGTCTATCAAAGTCCTGACTTTATGGACAGACTCTAAATAAGCAATAAACAACAACATCCATTCAGTTTGCCTGAAAAAAACAGGATACAAATATCATCTCATTCCTTGATAAATGAAAAAAATATCAAGCAATAGACTAGAGCTTTCAATATTCAGCCCAAAAAATTTCAATAATCGGATAATTTAACAAATCAGAGCGATTCTTGAATAAAACCAAAAGAAGAATTAACAATAAATTAAAGTTATAATTTTGCATCGGAATATAGATTGAGTTAGCAAAAAAACGTCATTTATTTTTGTTACTCTCGCTTTAATAATAGTCATTTACGACAATAGACTCACATATTTAAAACTTCGGAAGCCTCAATAATGAAGCATTCTGATCTACCCTTAGAATTTTTGGGGAAACACGAAATAATTCATCTCAATAAAAGAAAAAATATGCCGGCAAAAATAAACAATTGGTACAATTTATTGACATCCTATGCTGTTTGGGTTGCACTGGCTCTGTTTTACTTTGTACTGGGCTTGCAAATAAACCTGATAAGAGGACTATTTCACGTCGTTCTGTTTGTGCCAATGCAATACCTGGTTTACAATCTGAACCTGCGAAAATTTATGCCCCGGTATTACGAAACAGACAAACGTAAGTTCCGGCTTTACAATGCTGCATTAATGCCTCTACTGGCAGGTTTTGGCGTATTGGCAGAAATTGTGTACCGGCATTTTTTCACCGACGATTTAACCCCTTCACATTTCAAATTACTGGGCCCATTTATTCTTCATCTCATTTTATGTCTCATGGCTTTTTGGGTCAGCATGACCCGCTACTTAGTAGCAAAACAAGAAAAAACCAATATTGAGATAGAAACACTAAAACGCGATAAAGCCGAGAGTGAATTAAAATTTCTGAAGACACAAATAAATCCACACTTTCTGTTCAACGCACTAAATAACATATACTCCATGGCCTATACAGGTGACAAATCGGCACCCGAAAAAATTACCATGCTGTCAGATATGTTGCGTTATGTGTTATACGACTGCGAATCAGAATTTATTTCTTTATACAAAGAAATTGATTATATCAGTAGTTTTCTTGAATTTCAGCAACTAAAAACCGAAAAGAGGCAAAATATCACATTTTATGCCGGTCCGTATGACGACAATTACCAAATTGCTCCCATGTTATTAGTTACCTTTGTTGAAAACGGATTTAAGCATAGTAAAATAGAAAAAAACAAACAAGGATTTGTCACCATTCATCTTTCTCAAACCGACGAAAAGTTCTATTTTAGCGTTGAAAACAGTGTCCCCGACAATGTTCCACAAAGCAAAAAATTTAACCGTGGCATTGGCATTGATAACGCACGTAACAGGCTGAATCTGCTCTACCCTGCAAAACACAAACTGAACATCATCAGCGAAGCTAATTTTCATAAAATAGAACTTGAACTCTACAAATAATGGCATCTCAGGAAAAATATAACTGTATAGTTATCGACGATGAATACCTGGCCCGAAAACTTTTAGCCGATTATATCTCAAAAATACCGCAGTTCAGGCTGGTTGAATCGTTCGACTCACCCATAGCTGCCATCGACACCATCACCAAGGGCGATATTGACGTTATTTTCACCGACATAGAAATGCCGGAAATGTCGGGGATGGATTTCATCAAAAACATGGGATTTCCGCTGGCCCCCATCACTGTATTTGTTACGGCCTATCCGCAATATGCTGTTCAGGGATTTGAAGTGAATGCCACTGAATACCTGCTCAAACCGGTTTCTTTTCCACGCTTTATTAAAGCCGTCAATAAAATTACCACCATTCTTAATTTTAGAAAAAAATTATTATTGATGGATGCCACAGAACAAAATACCGTATCAACCCCAATTATTCAGGAAAAAGAAGAAGGAAAAGATTTTATCATCGTTCGGTCAGACCGCAAAATTATAAAATTGCTATACGACGATATTCTTTACATAGAAGGCGCGCTTGAATATGTAACGTTTCACACCAAGGACAACAAATACATGGGACTGTTTTCGTTGCGTAAACTGGAACAAGAACTGCCGGGCAATCGCTTCATGCGTATTCACAAATCGTACATTGTAGCTCTTAATAAAGTGACCGAAATAAATGGGAACCTGGTTAAGGTGGGCACACACACCATCTCGGTCAGCAAAGTCATGAGGCCGGCTCTGTTAAAACATTTTTCAGAAAATCACCAATGAGCATTTACGCCGATTGGAAGCAAAAAAAAAGAGGAACGTTCCAAGCTATTAGTTCCTCTTTTTAAATTAACCACAAACTATTACTTCAATTGTCCTTTAATCCAATCCAAAATACGATGGCGCGTATTGAGTGAAATCCAATGTTCAGTAACCGGCGTAATCAAAGCCTCTTTTTCACAACCCAAAACATTATAAATAATATAACTTGTGGTTGGCGGACACACATTATCATTGTAACCCCAGGTCATGAATACAGGCACCTTTATTTGTCTGGCAAAATTTACCACGTCATAATATTGCAGTGTTTTCATTTTCTGTGGGGTATCCATCCCGGTAAACCGCGTAAACAAATGAGGATAACCACCAGCCCTGCCGGCCTTATAACCAGCCATATCGCTCAACGCGGGATGGTTAGCAGCACAAGCCGTGATCCGGTCGTCGAGAGCAGCTGTCACAAGCGCCAAAGCACCGCCCTGACTACCCCCCTGAACAATCACGTTTTTACCATCCCACTCAGGTAATGAAGTCAAAAAATCAATAGCACGAACGCACGCCAAATACACCTTTTTCATATAATACGAATCACGATCATCTAACCCGTTTACCAAATAGCTATTATTATCACTGCCAAAGGCCTGACTTATCGACTTATAAGTCTCTGCATCCAGGTTGGGTCTGATACCATGAATCTCCATATCAAATCGAATAAAGCCACTTTCGGCGTAAAAAATATCCTTCATGGGATTCATAGGCTTAATGCCGGCACCGGGCGGTGAAAACACAACCGGAAATGGGCCATCACCTTTAGGCATTGTTAGATAACCATATACATAATCACCTTTGCTGTAAGTCTGCAATTTTACAAGATAACAGTCTATTTTATCACTTGAATACTCAGGAACAAAAGTTTTTGTAAACACCATGGGGCATTCAGCTGCTTTGATTTTTGCACCCGTCCAAAAACTCATAAAATCATCGGGTAAAGTTGTGTAAGGCAATAATTTATCCGGTTCAAACCCCACTTTTATGTGATGTTTATAAACTTGTCCATCGAGTTCCACACTCAATCGGCAATCCAAGAAGCCGGGTTGCTCAATCGTTCCTATAGAAACAATTGCCTCCCCATCCTCTAAAATAGCATATCCCGATCGTTCTTCAGGCATCATATCAGGACTTATACTATATCTCACTTCTCGCCCATCCAGCAAAATACCGTATTGATACAACGAGACCTTTATTTCGGCCTTCTCACCCAAACGATACAACCAATCAGCATGATCAGGCGTTGTAACCCATAGTACATCAGAGTGATAAGCTTCGTTCTGAGCAACAACACCGCCGAATATGAAAACAGAGACTACTAAAAATATTAATCTTTTCATAAGCTATTAAATAATTTTTATGGTTAAATATAACATCATTTCTGTGGTTTGCGCTGACATTGACAGATCAATGCAAGCAGTATAATTTTATCTGCCGGACAAAACTCATTAATATCGACGATAGCATTGTTTATAAACAAGTTATAACAACCCTATAGTTTATTCCTATTGCCTCATGAAACTTCCATAAAAGAGTCATGCATGAGAGATTTTTTATCACGGTCATTTCATATTAATACAATTAAAATACAAAATTGGAAGGCCAAAAATAACACCTCTACATTAATCTTCTTACGACAAATTGATCAATCTTTACAATAAATTAATAAAGTAATTAGCCATTATGTACCAGTTTACTAAGCCATGGTGGAAGCCCCAATATACCGACAGAGGCAAGGCTACAAATTGAATATTCAACAAAATTACCGTATATTTGTCGTACAGAACATATTCAGAGGAGCCGAAGAGACATCAAAAGCCGAAATATACTAACGACCGTGTCAGTCGGAATACCATATCACCAATTATAAAAACTCCTCATCACTCACTTTTATCTTCGGAACCGAAAGCACATGGTCACAAACCATACAAAATGGACATATTTACTAAACACCAACAAAACATTGCCCACAGAATTGAATCGAAATCAGAACTTAAAAACTGGCGTGACTGGAAATGGCACATGAAACATGCGATTAAAACCATCGAACAGTTTGAAAATCTTACCGGAATAATATTTACCCCTGCTGAAAAAAGAGAATTTGAAGCAACCATCGAGCATTTTCCTTTATCCATCACACCGTACTACCTTTCACTCATAAAAAAAGAGAATTACAAAAACGATCCCATCTACAAACAAGCATTCCTTGACAACCGCGAATTAATTATCACGCCCAGCGAGATGGGCGACCCCTTGGCCGAAGACAACGACAGTCCGGTACCGGGCATTACTCACCGCTATCCCGACCGGGTTCTGTTCCTCGTAAGCAATGTATGTGCTATGTACTGCCGGCACTGCACCCGAAAACGTAAAGTAGGCGATATTGATTTCATTCCGGCCAAAGACCAAATAGAACAAGGACTTGAATACATTCGCAACACCCCACAAGTGCGTGATGTCCTGCTCTCAGGCGGTGATCCTTTTTTACTGTCGGACGACTATCTGGACTGGATCTTAACCGAGTTGGGAAACATTCCTCATGTACAGGTGATACGTATCGGAACGCGCACCCCGGTTGTTCTGCCTTACCGTATTACTGACGATCTGGTAAATATGCTGAAAAAGCACAACCCGCTGTGGATAAACACCCATTTCAACCATCCACGTGAAATGACCGCTTCGGCTCGCGAAGCACTGGCCAAACTGGCTGATGCGGGCATTCCGCTGGGTAACCAGTCGGTTCTGTTGGCCGACGTGAACGACTGCCCACGCATTATGAAAGAACTGGTCCACAAATTGGTCATGAACCGGGTTCGCCCCTACTATCTCTATCAGTGCGATTTGTCTGAAGGATTATCGCATTTCCGCACGCCCGTTGGCAAGGGCATTGAAATAATGGAAAGCCTGATAGGTCATACCAGTGGTTTTGCCGTGCCAACCTATGTTATTGACGCCCCCGGTGGTGGTGGCAAAATTCCGGTAATGCCCAACTACATCATCTCCTGGAGTTCCAATAAGGTGATATTGAGAAATTATGAAGGTGTGATAACATCTTATCAGGAGCCCGATAAATACGAATCCACCGTTTGCGATCGCGATTGTAAAAACTGTACTCTGGAATTGGATATAGAAAGCGGCGACGAAATAAATGCCATCGGTATAGAACAACTCCTGTCCGATTATGATGAAACCATTTCACTAATACCAGCCAATAACGAACGTTTTGAAAGAAGAGAGGAAACGGTGCATGAAGAAGAGTAATGAAGAGCTGAAATCAACCTTGTCGCATGGTAACGGAAGTGAGCGTGTTTATCTGATGGATTTACATCCGGATGATTTCCCTGCCATCATCGGCATTTTGGATCAAATGGCCAGTGAATACAATTACAGTAAATTATTTGCTAAAGTTCCGGCAAAATATGGTCCCTCGTTTATCAACGCAGGCTATATTATTGAAGCCGCAGTACCGGGCTTTTATAACAATCGTGAAGATGCCTTATTTTTAGTTAAATATACCACGCCTGAACGTCGTCAGCCCGAAACACCTGAGATGATGGCGTTTCAGGAATTATTACTGAAACCGGTTGGCACAATTAAAAATGAACCGGTTAAAGGCTATATCTTCCGACCATTAAAAGAAACCGATGCCGAAGCAATGGCCAGCGTGTTTAAAAAAGTTTTTGCGACCTATCCATTTCCAATCTTCGATCCGGCTTTTTTGATCAAAAGCATGAAAACCGATGACACGCGCTATTTTGGTGCATTTTATGACAACGAGTTGGTTGGCATTAGCTCAGCCGAATGCAATACAGTGAAACAAAATGCAGAGATGACTGACTTTGCTGTATTACCCCTTCACAGGGGAAAAAGACTGGCCAACCACCTGTTGTCGCTAATGGAAGATAGCCTGTCGGCTGATGGTTTTAAAACCCTATACACCATTGCACGCCTGCATTCATTACCCATGAATAAAACCTTTTACAACCAGAGTTACAGATATGCGGGCACATTAATACGTAACACCCAAATTTCCGGGAAAATAGAAAGTATGAATGTGTGGTACAAAAAAATATAAATAGAGTACGTCAATAAATCCCGGTTTTTGCGTTACGATTGCTTTTATGACGATCATTTTCAACAGAAAACAGACCTTCCAAAAAGCTACACAAACCTCAGTAATGAGGCTTACGAAGCAGCAACCGGAACTTATGGGATAAACACTAAAATTAAAAATCAAAGATAAGGGCTTCACGCAACGTGAAACCCTTACTTCATTAAAACAATTGGTTGAATGCATTTTATCGATTTCTCAATCATCGTTATCTACCTCCTCACCATGTTGCTGATCGGTTTTTGGTTTCACCGAAAGAACAATAATACAGAGGACTATTTTGTGGGAAGCCGAAAGATGACCAAATGGCATCTGGGGTTATCGGTCGTTGCAACCGACGTAGGCGGGGGATTTTCAATAGGACTTGGTGGACTCGGCTTTGTTATGGGGATATCGGGCTCATGGATATTATTTACCGGATTAGTGGGCGCCTGGCTCACCGCCGTCATCCTGATCCCGAAGGTACATAAAGCGGGACTGGCACATAAAATTCAAACCTTTCCCGAGCTGTTAAAACACAGCTACGGCAAGACCGTGGCACTAACGGCAGCTCTCATATCGGCCATCGGCTACATGGGATTCACAGCCAGCCAGGTATTGGCAGGCGCCAAACTCTCCAGCGCCACCTTCACGGGAGTCAGCATTACGGAAGCAGTAATCGTGATGGGTGCCATAGCAGTTATCTATACGGCTTTGGGGGGAATAAAAGCAGTCATTTACACCGATACCATACAATGGATCATATTACTGGCCGGGTTATCACTTATTGGCATACCCTACGCCCTAAAAAGTCTTGGGGGATGGGAAGCGGCCAAAGTATTTCTGGACGCAGAAATGCTGCAGCTAAATAACATTAAAATGATCACCATTGTCAACTGGGCCTTTTCCATCATTCCCATCTGGTTTATTGGAATGACGTTGTACCAACGAATCTTCGCCGCCAAATCGGCTGGTGAAGCGCAAAAGGCCTGGTTTATTGCGGGTCTGTTCGAGTATCCGTTCATGGCATTTCTGGGTGTTTTTCTGGGCTTACTGGCCAAAGCAGCTTTTTTATCGGGCGTCATTCCGGAAGCCTACATGAGCAATCCCGACAGCGAAACGGCCATGCCAATAATGCTTAAACAAGTGTTACCCGTCGGCGCATTAGGATTGATTATGGCAGCTTATTTCTCTGCGATACTATCAACAGCCGACAGTTGTTTGATGGCCGCCTCCGGAAATATAAGTCTCGATTTATTCAAATATAAAAATGCGGACAACGCCCTAAAAATGTCACAATGGATGACCCTTTTAGTCGGTATTCTGGCCATTATTGTAGCGCTCTATATACCATCTGTACTTGAACTAATGCTACTCTCCTATGCCTTTATGGTATGCGGACTAATGGCGCCGGTATTGGGTTTTATTATTTTTAAAAAGCCATCGCGGCGAGCTGCTTTAACCGCTATGATTAGTGGTAGTGGCATCTTGTTACTCATAAAAATAACCGGCCTTGAAATGCCCTGGCAGCTGGATGCTGTTGTTCCGGGTTTACTCGTTTCAATACTTTTAATGTTTGTAGTTCAATGGTATGACCAAAGAAACAAGGCGAAAAACAAAATAACAAATAAAGCCGATCAGCTGTCAATACCTCCGGTTTAATACCAGTCGAAACCCGGCTTTTGTGCGACACCATGCCAAACATATACAATCCAACTATTTAACTACTTAACACAAAATCGCAAGTAGCAGATAAAATAATTTGTTTAGGGCTTAAAAAGATCAAAAAACATGTTGAGAGTCGGCATAACACAAAAATTGGACTTTATAGGCAAGCGCTAAAGTGCACCTGTCTATAAAGTCCAAATATTCAATTTAAATGATTTATATGACGCATTTATAATATCAACAAACGCAATGTTACTCCCGCAAAAATCCATATTAAACGCAAGTGCAATGCAAAAGTTGATCTTCACAAACAGACTCTGAACAGTGCCTGTCCATAAAGTCGGGAGTTTGAGCTATAAAGTTCAAATTCAAGGCTTGCGCAACTCGAAAAATGTGAATTTACTCCCGTAAATGACCATTTTGAGAGCAAGCATAACGCAGAAGTTGACTTTATAGACAAATACTAAATAGCCTTACTTCCCCGTTCTCCGGTACGAATGCGAATACACTCATCCAACGTTGTTATAAATATTTTGCCATCTCCCACTTCACCTTCATGATTTCCTGAAGAGCGAGCTGCCTTCATAATAGCCTCAATGACAACGTCCACAAACTCATCGTTAACAGCAATCTCAATGCGCATTTTAGGCGTCAGGTTTGGCATAATGCGCTTACCACGATACATCTCTTCCCTTTTTTGCACTCCGTGTCCGGATACGCGTCCTACGGTAATCCGATTGATGCCTGCATTTATAAGCGATTCGTGTACTTTTTCCAATTGATATTCACGTATTATTGCGGTGATTAATTTCATAGTTTCTGAGATTTAAAATTTAACTGGTATTAGCAAGAAAACTCAACGACTTGATAAAAATGATCAAATCCAAGGCTTACGCAGAAGTTGTCTTTATATAGACAAACACTATTGTCCGGTAAAAAATATATTTTCCATTTAAGTGCTCAAGCCGCACGGGCTTTTACTTTTTTTCTACAGCAAAAAAAAGTAAACAAAAAATGCCGCCGCTGCAAGTAATTTCCTAAAAATCAATTTCATTGTCTAAAATCCGGGAACTCGCTTCGCTCAGACAGCCCGGATTTCTTTACGCCAATAAAATTGATTTTCTTAACGGAAATTCCTTGAGGCGGAAAGCAACCCCAATATCTTCTAAAATATCTGGCTCGCACATTGGAGCTGGGTTCTAATCATTTCTCTAAATTTTTACCGGACACCAATGATAGACAAACATCAATTAGGATTTAACATGCCATAACCACGCTCACCATGAAAGGAACGGTCGAGGCCTTCCATCTCTTCGTCGGGCGTTGCTCTGAGACCGCCAAATTTTTTCATCACCCACAAAATTAATAGCGTCACCACAACGGCATAAACAATAGCCACACCCACTGCTGCCGCCTGAACCCCCAGCTGTTGCCAAAGCGTCCAGGTACTACCTGCAGCTTCCGTGGCATTCGCCATCCATGAATCACGAATAAAAAACACCAGCAGCAAAGCGCCTACTATACCACCAACACCATGAACACCAAAAGCATCCAGGCTGTCGTCATACCCCAGTTTATCCTTCACAATAATTGCCAAATAACAAACCACCGAAGCCGCTGCTCCAAGGGCCAAAGCACCATACGGCTGCACCACACCCGCAGCAGGCGTTACAGCAACCAACCCGGCCAAAATACCACTGGCAAAACCCAGTGCGGTGGCCTTACCCAAATGAAAATATTCTATTAAGAGCCAAACTAAAGCACCACTGGCAGCCGCCACCTGTGTCGCGGTTAGTGCCTGTGCCGTTTCCAGACCACTGGAGACACTGCTTCCGGCATTAAAACCAAACCAGCCTACCCATAATAGCCCGGCACCAATCAAAGTCATAACCAGATTACTGGGACGAATCTGTGTACGTGGATAACCTCTGCGCCCACCCATATAAAGGGCAGCCACCAGGCCGCTTACACCGGCTGAAATATGTACCACGGTACCACCGGCATAATCAATGGCACCAGCCGCACCCAAATTATATAAAAAACCATCAGAAGCCCACACCCAATGACAAAGCGGATTGTAGACCAAAAGGCCCCATACCGTAATAAAAACCAAATAACCTTTAAAAGAGACACGCTCGGCAAAGGCACCCGCCAACAAAGCCGGCGTTATAATAGCAAATTTCCCCTGAAACATACTAAAAACATACTCCGGCACCCCGCCTTCAAGAATCGAATTATCAATACCCTTTAAAAAAAGGTAATCAGAATTCCAGCCAATCCAGCCACCCAGCACATTACTGCCAAAACACATGCTGTAACTCACCGCCATCCACATAACGCTCATAACCGCCATGGCAGCAAAACTATGCATCATGGTTCCCAACACATTCTTTGAACGAACCAATCCACCGTAAAACATGGCCAAACCGGGTACCATCAACAGCACCAACGCGGTAGAAGTTAACATCCAGGCCGTTGCCCCCGTGTCAATGGGGATTGTGTCTGCTGCAAATCCCGCAAATGGAATCAGAAACATCATAAGTAGACTCAACAAAAATTTCTTCATTAGTAGTTTATGATTTAGATTAATATTCAGGAGTGGCAAAGATAGCCAATGAACAGAGGTAAAATCAAATTTTTTAACAATTTTAATCGAACACCCCGTATTTTTTAGACCACAATACCAAAATTTAGCCCAAAAACAAAGCATACCCCTTTTTAAAAACCATCAAAACAAATTTTAACATTACTTTATCCTGATTTGTAAAAAATGACAAGCTTAAAATATCATACGATTGGTAAGTGAAAACTAAATTTAATGATTTATTGAGTATAACGCCAACCAAATTTAACGATAAATAATGTTTGGCCAGCAAGTCCAAATACTGCGTTACGCTTACTCTCAAAATGGTCATTTACACTAGTAAACTCACATTTTTCGAGTTGCGCAGGCCTTGTATTTAAACTTGCTGGCTCAAACGCCCAATTTACGGGACAGGCGCCAAACAAAGTCAGGAAAAATGCCATTTCTTTCGTTACCATCGTTTTCAAAATGGTTATTTACATCAAAAAGCGCATATGTTGAAAACTTCGCAAGCCTCAAAAATCAGGCTGTATTATCTGCCGAAAACATTTTCGGGCAAACACTAATGAACTACTAAACAACCTAAAAGAAATCAAAAGACATTGAGGTCGGCCATTTCAAAAAACAAAACCTTTTTACTACTTTTGGTGTTTCAAAAAAACTGACCAAACATTGGTTTTCAAGATACATCGACAACTACTATAACCTTCGGAAACCAGCGTTTCTCAAACACTACCCGAATCATATAACACATTACCTAAACGGCACACAATGATAAACAAAGCAATAATTGAAAAGTACGATCAGCCTCTTCCCCGATACACCAGTTATCCGCCAGCCAACTATTTTAAGACAGATTTTACCGCCGACGATTACAAAAAAGGTATTATAGCCTCAAATGCCAAAGAGCCACAGGCAATATCACTATATCTACACATCCCATTTTGTCCTAAACTGTGCTTATACTGCGGATGTACAACACTTATAACAAAAAAAGAAGAGCTTATAGAGAGTTACATAGACGCCATTAAGCAGGAAATTAAAATGGTTAGCCAATTGATTGATTTAACCCGTCCGGTGACGCAAATTCACTGGGGTGGCGGAACACCCAACGCCTTATCAACCAACCAAATTGGTAGCATCATGGCTTTAATTCACAAGACATTCAAAATAGGCAAAACAACAGAAATAGCCATTGAATGTAATCCAGCCTACCTCACCACCGGATATGTAAACGAGCTGATGGATATGGGTTTTAACCGCATTAGTCTGGGAATACAGGATTTTAACGACGACATCCTAAAAAACGTACACCGTGACCCCTCCAAATTACCGGTAGAAGAGCTTACAGCCTTAATCCGGAGCCACCACGCCGGCGTTAACTTCGATTTCATCTACGGCTTACCCGGACAAACCGTGTCTTCATTTAAGGATACAATCGCACAGGCGCTGACCATTCGGCCCGACCGTTTGGTAACTTTTTCGTACGCGCATGTGCCATGGGTAAAACCACATCAAATACCGCTCGAAAAACTAGGACTACCCAATGCGGCCGACAAACTATCGATGTATGAGGCAGCCCACGATGTCATCACACAAACCAGCGACTACCAACCCATAGGATTAGACCATTACGCAATACCCTCCGACCCGTTAAGTATTGCGATCAACAGCCACATGCTGCACCGGAATTTTCAGGGGTACTGTACCCGCGAAACCACCGGACAAGTGTATGCCTTTGGGATGTCGGCCATCAGTCAGCTAAACCGTATGTATGCCCAAAACACAAAAAATACAACAGAATACATCAGCCTTATAAACAAAGGAGAATTTCCCATTGAACGGGGCTATAACCTTTCGCCCGAAGAGCATATTACCGGAGAAGTAATAACCGAACTAATGTGCAATAACTATCTGAATTGGGAAAAATTAGCCCATCGACTTAATACTAGCGAGAACGAAATAAAAACCATCACCGATTACCGGCCTGAAAAGATGCAGACCTTTATTGATGACGGTCTTTTAATAGTAACCGACGAGGCTCTGACCATTACCGAAGCCGGACGATTTACAATACGAAATATTGTTGCCACATTAGACACTAAACTAAATAGTGGTAATAAACGTTTCTCTAAAAGTATTTAGTGTTTAACTATAAAATCCAGCTTATACGTTACGCTTGCTTTCAAAATGGTCATTTACATCAGTAAACTTACATTTTTCGAGCTGTGTCAACCCCGGATTTAAACTTTAGAGCCAAACGCCCAATACTATTAGTGTTAGCATGGGAACCTAAGCGTCAGGAGTCTCAAAAATCAGACATTCCGATCGACCACAGGCGTTTTCAGGCAAACACTATATTAATTTAATAGAAAGGGAAAGCCTAACCTGATTTTGGTGATGACAATTACACCTCACAATTTTTGCCCACAGGGTGAAATCATGTGCAACCAATCGTTCATCACCCTTTTTATACCGTTCAGGTTATTAATGAAACAAATTAAAGGAAGACGCATTTAAATATCAGATAATTAATGGATACCAAATCAGCAGTCATAGTAGGCGCGGGTATTACCGGCCTAACCACAGCATTATACCTTAAACGCGCAGGGTGGAACATAACAATTATTGAACGAATGAACCATTATGGCGGATCGATACATACCTACCGCGAAAATGGCTTTATTTTTGAAAGTGGCCCAAACACCGGAATGGTTTCATACCCCGAAGTGATAAATCTGTTTGAATCATTGGGCCCGGACTTTCATTACGAACCGGCCAATGCAGATGCCAAACGACGGTTAATATGGAAAAAAGGCCGCTGGCATGATTTACCGTCGGGCCTCAAAGGGGGTATTACAACCCCCTTGTTTAAATGGCGTGATAAATTCCGCATCCTGCTGGAACCATTTCGCAAACCCGGTTCCAACCCCGATGAGACACTGGACCAACTGGTAAAACGCAGACTGGGACAATCATTTCTGAATTATGCCGTTGACCCATTTATACTGGGGATATATGCCGGCGATCCGTCAAAACTGGTAACACGCTATGCCCTTCCAAAGCTCTATAACCTGGAACAAAAATATGGCAGCTTCATAAAAGGCAGCATCAAAAAAAGCGCAGAACCAAAATCCGATGAAGAGAAAAAAGTAACCAAAGAGATGTTTTCCATCCCCGGTGGATTGGACCAACTGGTGGCTCCCATGGTGAAAGAAATTGGAACTGAAAATATCATTCTCAACTGTCGTGATTTAACCGTTTACCCCAAAGACAATCAATATCAGGTTAGTTATAGTCTCGACGGAAAAACAGAACATCTCACCAGTCCCATCGTAATCTCAACCACCGGGGCGCATGAAGTGCCCAACCTGCTGCCCTTCCTTAACCAGGAAGAAAAGGCAACCATCAGCAACCTGACGTATGCACGGGTAGTACAAGTGGCTGTCGGGTTTAAAAAATGGCGCGGCATCCCCATTCATGCTTTTGGTGGTTTGGTGCCCTATCGCGAGAACAGAAATGTGCTAGGAGTTTTGTTTCTTTCCTCATTTCTGAAGGACAGAGCCCCCAAAGAAGGCGCCCTGCTATCCGTTTTTCTTGGTGGCGTGCGCAAACCTGAAGTCGTTGACTACGACGATGCAACTATTCGCGAAATGGTAATGGCCGAAATACAATGTATGCTGCTAACCCCTACCGATGAAAAACCGGATTTGTTTCGAATTTTCAGACACCAGTACGCAATTCCTCAATATGGCATCACAACGGGCGAACGACTGAAAACCGTTGAGAAAATTGAAACTCAGTTTCCGGGTATCATATTGGCCGGAAATCTTCGTGATGGAATAGGTATGGCCGACCGCATTAAACAAGGCACACAAATAGCAAAAAGTCTCACAAGCATGAAATGAAACAGAACTGCAATCCGGGCACGTTAAAAATCTTGCCCTGCCGTTAACCTCTCCCTAATACCCCAACTCTTTGCAAAGCAAAAAGTTAGTCCGAAAAGCTTAAAAACAGACGAAAAAAACTCATTTTTTATCGTAAAAAAGCCGACAAAAAGTTTTGCAAATAAAATATATCCCCTATTTTTGCAACCGCATTCGGGAGAGATGGCAGAGTGGTCGATTGCGGCGGTCTTGAAAACCGTTGAACCGTGAGGTTCCGGGGGTTCGAATCCCTCTCTCTCCGCAATTTAGCTTGAACATTAAGCATCTATCAGGCTTCCTCGAATTTTTACACGCATCACTTTTTAAGTGATGCGTTTTTTTTGCTTTTATGTCGCTTTAATTCCTCTACATCGGATGTGGTATCACTACCATAAAGGAAAATAAACCAGGCTGCCAACCTAATTGCAGAGCTTCCGAAGGACACAAGAGGCAACAAAGCACCACCTCTTAATGGATTTTGACGGCTGCCTCCCAATTTACATCAACCTTTCAGATGGCAAACTCAACGATGCAAAAGCTGCTAAGGAAATCATACTCCCTGCCAAGAATGGTGTAGTTGCTGACAGAACTTATATTGATTTTAGAAATCTTTATAGATGGCATAAAACCAATAGTTATTTTATCATTCGTTTGAAGAAATCAACCTTGACGAGCGGGAGTTGCCTAAAAACAGACATCAACATATGCTTATAGATGAATACATCGAACTGGAGGATGACAAAAACTTTTGTAAACATCTCAAAAAAACAATGGACTCAGCCGCTGCACAATCGGGCGTTAACAGCCCAGCAGTTGTGTATTTTGTTTGAAGGACGCTTTAATCTAGAGTTATAAGCACCAATGACTAAAAGCAAAGATAAGTCACTCTCAGAACCCGTCAAGGGTATATAAACGGCTTCGTTCCTCAGCCGCCCTTGACAGAACCTGATCGCTACCTTAATAAACTTTTAGAAATTGGTTCAACGAAAAAAAATAACTTATTTTGAAAACCTAATAAAAACGAACGGACAGAGTTCAGATTACACTCCCAATTAAGTACCGAATTAATGTAAAAATAAGTGCCATAATTTGAATTTTCAATCACAATTCGTCCTTTCTTTGTCCGGTTTTAAATCTACATACAAGGCTGTCTCCGGCTAATCAGTTGAGTATAAAGACAATTCCATCTCAGAAATTTCATTACTTTTTATACCATTTCTTCATGAGTCAATCCATATGGCACTCCATTGAAGCATACCTAACAAAAAATCCAAAACTCCCATCACTTTCAATCAATGATTCCATATCTGGATTAACTTTTTTAAAACTCTTTCTATTTCCGTATCGTTTCTCACTCACCGTATTTTAACGAAACGATTTATTGTTTGAGACGACTATAGAATATTATTTAAATCTTGTCTTCCTATAATCGCCATGGTTTCAACTATTCCATTCTCTACCCGGTAATATATACTGTCAACCCCACAAACACAACGTCTATATCCTTGTTTTATATAATCAACAGATTCAAATGAAAATAGTCTTTGAGCAATAATATCAAAATACTCAAAGGAAGCATCAAAATATTTATCGGCTTGCACAATTCCAAATTTCCCAACTCCATATTGATGAATTTTGATCAAGTCTGCTTTGGCCTCATTACTCAATCTATATTTAGACATTAAGCAAAGACTTTGATTGTTTTAAAATCTGTTCTTTAGTTTCATCTGTAAATCCACTTTTTTCAGATTTCTCCAATTTAGCTCTAATCCAATCAATCTGAACCTGCTGCTTTCTTGCTTGCCTAATCAAATCATTTACTACCTCACTCTTACTAGAGTATTCATTATTGTCCTCTTGATTTTTTAACCACTCATCGTTAGGTTGTGTGAACGAAATGCTTTGTCTTCCCATAGCGTTAATTATTTTTGATGTAAACATACACCATATCCGAACCACTCACAAGTCATCGCGTATTGTTGCCAACGGTTACTTGCATGTTACATATGGGTTTGCGTGAGATTCAGCGTCTGGGTACGGACAAGAGAATGAGCGGAAAACCGCTGCTGGCATACCACTAAAACCCGTATGGAATATGCAAAATATTGTGCACCGTTTTTTTATTTCTTATCATAAACTATTTCGTATTTAATATTCTGATTGTCTTTAAAATACACTGCATAATAGTTCTCGCTATATTCAGGATGAATTGCTGGTTTTAAAACGATATTTGCCCCAATTCCTAATAGTTTCAAATAAGCATCGTCTACTTCAGATTTAGAATCTGCTCTGAATGCTAAATGATGTAAAGCTCCTGGTTTTCGTCTATTTATTATCTCATTTTTAAATGCTTCTCTTGGAGATGTAATTGCAAAAGCTAATGAATCGTGTGTATATTCAATGACGTGAAAATCGTGTTCTGCAATAAATGCTTTTACTTTATTTTTTATATCAAAACCTAAAATAGGAAAGAATTTGTCGTAAAACAATTCTGCACTATATAAATCCTTGACTGTAATTTGAATATGGTCGATAATAGGTTTCATTATTAAGGTCTCTTGTTTACTTTTTTAAGAATTTAAGAAGCTTTTCCGGATTTTGCCTGTTATCCCAAAATCCAGTTATAATAATCCTTGAATTATCTATCGTATACAGAATGCTGTAATGTTTCATAGAAATTGCCCTTGTATCTCCAAAGTTGGTGGTTTTTCCTATCTCTGGATGAAATTTAATCAACGCTACTTTTTCTCCAATTGCAGAATTTAGTTTTATTGTATACGAATTACTTTTATTGCGTTTATTCCAATAATCAAAAATATGGTCTCTTTGTTTTTTGGCTGTTTTAGTCCAAAATATCTTTAATTGATCCATTTTGAATCTTCTTCTTTCAAATCTGACTCTGATATTAAGGCTCCTTGCTGAATATCTCTTTCGCTCATCATAAGCATTTCAATTTGATGAGAATCTAATGTCAGTTTATCATCAGTCTGTGTAGAGCTAAGAATATTCTCAATGGCAGTAAGTAATTGTTCATTATTTGTGACCATTATTCTGTCAATCAATCTGTTTTTTACAATATCTATTGTTTTCATTGCCTTATTTTTAATGTAAAAATCGTGAATTTTGATATTACTGCCAAACATTCTCTAATCGAAATATTGAATTAATAAATGTTTATTAATCAGCAGCTTCTGTCAAATTTTGTTCTGAACGTGCTGCTGTTGTTAAATGGTGCACAACGTTCTTATAGCGGTATTGGCGGTATGAATATTATATGTCAATAAAATATTTGCTCGCAACTCCCTGAGAAAACGAATTTATATCATTTCTTGCAATATCTTGTTATTATCATCAAAACAGAACCGGTTGTTGTAAAAACCTGGCTTCTTCAAATATCTTTTTCCACGATACTAAAACCTTCGTTAATCACCATATAAATCAGTCCGATATGTAGTTCAACCTGGAGTAATCGCTGGGTCATGCCGACCGCTCATACGCCTATATATTAGGCACTGGCATTAGTTTTTTCAATAAACTTTATTGTCGTTTTTATTGACTCATTAGAATCTTGTCCAATCCAAAACAAATGTCCCCATTCATTTTGAAGAATCTTAATCGTTGAATTATCTATCATTCGATTTGCATATCTTGCGTGTTCAAGAGAAACACTATTATCATATTCACTATGAATAATTAAGGTCGGACACTTGATTTGTGAAATTATTTTCTCATTGGTTCCGTAATGTAATTGATTAATATCGTTAATAAAACCTTCGTTAGAACAATATTTATTAAGAGCCGATATAAGCTCCTGAATATCCTCTTTTCGTAAACGATGAGACTCTTTTTTAGAAAGTTGAGAATAAAAATTATTTGCAATCATTCTAGGGTAAATTTTACCAAAAAAACGAATAGTTTTCCATATTATTCCTTGAATATTTGGGGCAAACATTTTTTTTGCTGTTTTATATGTTTTCCCCTTTAAGTTGAGCCATTCCATTGAAACAGCGGAAGCTAGAATTAGTTTTTTTACTTTATTTGGATATTTTGCTGCAAGTTCAATAGCTGTTAGACCACCTGCTGAAACTCCATAAACAATCACTTTATCTAAAGTCAAATAATTAATTAATTCAGTAATTAAGTCCGCTGCTTGGCTAGGTGTTTTTGTGTTATTCAAAGGTGTTTTTCCATATCCAGGACGAGATGGCGTTATTAGTTGATATTTATTTAAATCAAAACCTTTGTAGCAAAGGGTATCATTACTATTTGAATGCCCTCCGTGAATAAATAATATTGGAACACCTTGTCCAATTATGCTAAATTCTATTTCTCCGAGTTTCGTTTTTATAATCTTGTTATTCATTATTCCTTTTAATTGTCATAAATATTTTACCTCATAAAGTTATCATTTGTTATGTAATTTCTAATGGAATTTCTCTGTATCGTTTTTTTTGCTTGTGCCTAACGTTTGACAATATGAAACGGTTGGGTTTTCGGGCTGCGTTTGTATCCACCGAGGAAAAAAGTTGATGCGAGAACAAACCCTCGCAAACCACTGAACCCCAATTGTTTTATATTGTGTGTTGTAAGCTGGCGGTTTTATTTTCTTTTTAATTTTATCTTCATATCCCAATGGTATTCACTGTCTGTTTTTATATCAATTGTGTCTGTATTCTTTAATAAAAACTCTGCCAACTGCTCCTCATTAAAATCCGAATAATCCCCCTGCATTATTAAATCACAATATATATCGGTAATACTACTGACCTTTCTTTTTGGTTTTAAAAAATCAACACATAATTTCAATGCATCCGAATCAAGCTTTATTATTTTCGGTTTTTCAATCCAATTAAAATCATTCTCTGATTTACCTAATCCATACAGTGCTTCAATTATTTCATGTATTCCAAATCCAACCTCATAGTTATCTCGATATAAAGGTGTAATGAACTCCAATGTATCTGCAAATCTTTTATTTAGATTAAGTGATTCCGCAAATCGTTGTTGGGCATATAAATCAGAAGGACTCTTATTTGCTCTTTCTTCTCTCAATTTTAATAAGTTGGGCCAATCCTCCTTTTCAAAAAGAATCTTATCATCCTCCCAATCTTCTAATTCATATGGGTCTTCAAAATCCATAGTTTAAATTTTATTTATCAAATATACAAATCCGATGAAATATCTTATCCAATCATCCAATCCATTTGCAGGATGTTTCCTCCGCTTGCTTACAACGACCCCATAACGCCATTATCATTTATGGCCTAAAAGCGTTATTGCATTTATATTGTCTTTTTGCCGCCGCTTTCCGGAAAAACAGACAATGAATTTACTACTTTGCTGATATTTATCAAATAAGTTGAACAAAAGCAGCACAATGAAAGCATGGGCATTCTTCTCAAAAACATAAAAAAACGACAGTAGGTCCATAGTATTTTGTTGTAGCTCTACCGGAGTGTAGTTCAACCTGGAGTAATCGCTGGGTCGTGCCGACCGCTCATACGCCTATATATTGGCAGTAGTGGTTCCTTAAAATAGCTTAAATATATCCTTTTGTTTTGAACCTGTAACTTCAACACAGTTTGCTCCATCACGTTGAAATAATTTTTCATCAAAGTAAACTGGTTCATCTCCACAAGCAACTTTTACCATCAAAATTGTCTGCCCGTGATAAGTTATTGGGGTTAAGTCCTTAGTAACTCTCGTTTTTAAAGTTGAATCAAGTCCCGAATTACTAATCTTTGAAGTGATGAAGCTAATATAATGGTCAAGAGAAACACCTTTGATTTTTGCTTCCCTTTCAAGACCTACCACCCCAAAATCATGAAATCTAGGAAGATTGATTAATCCGTCAATTTTTTCAACTTGTAATGTGTCAGCTTCTTTATCAGTAACACCAATGAATAAATAACCAATACGTTCTTTTCCTAAATTTGCAAGAGCTGAAATATTACATAGTATCTTATAAAAACTGGCTTCATCGAATTCTCTTTTTGAAGGATTCAATGTGTAAAAACCTTGTTTGAAATCATAAACTGCTGATTCAGACTTTGACTTCATTAAGTATGCCTGAAAATCTACAATATATGATGTAGCACTTCTAAAATTTGAATTTGATTTTTTAAAGTGGTCTTGAATCAATCCTTTGCAAATATTAATATTGTTTCGTCTATCTTTTGTGGTTGTATAATTTCTTGACCGTACAAGTTTTGCGTGCAGGTTATTGACAGATTCTTTAATTTTCAAATAATTATGAGGAACCTTATTCGCACCAATCATTAATTCATAAAATGCCATAAATACAGTATAAAAAGCTTCTTTGACAGGGTTACCGCCTGCATTTGGGTTCAAAACTTTCTTCAATCTATCGTCCCCAAAATGAAAATCAACCAGATTTATGATTTCGGAATAAACAGTTAAGATGTCTGCTCTTATATTCTCTGCTCCCAAGGCATTAATTTTCACATCAATATCATTTGATTTGTCATCATTACCACTTCCATAGTAATTATCAAATGCAACACGACTTGCTGGAAAAGGCTCTCCTAATGCACATGACAATATTATGTCTGCAATAACTTGTTCATCTTCGCTTTCCTTTAAATCTGAAACATTTAACACTCCGTGCTTACACCAAAATGTATCTTCAGCATTAACACCATATTCATGCTTTGATAATTTAGAGTCAATACTTATTGTTGGCATGTCCTGTAGTAATAACTCTTCCCTTGAAGCATCGCCTCGAATTTCAGAAGAAATTTCTCTTACAAGTAATGAAAATTTAGAGGTGTTTCCAGCTTGTCGCACTTCTTGTGGAGACAGCTTTCTTCCTGTCGAATTAATTCGTCTAAAAGTTTCGTTAATTTCGTCTGTACTACCAGTTTTAAATATTGTCACTGGGAATGGGTATTGTATAAATGACGAAACTTGTTCTTGGGTCAAGTATTCCACTTGTTCTTTGGGAACAACAATACCTTTATTGACTTGAGTCTGAGCAAATGTAAAGTCTGAAATATTAAAGTATTTTTCTATATCATCAATCAAAACAGAAAAATGGTTTTCAATGAACCCAAAAATGGAATTCAATCTTTGCATTCCATCAATTATTTCATACTTATCCCCTTGTGTAGCTAAAAGAATCAAGGGGATCGGATATTGTTGCATTATAGAATCAATAAGAGCTTTCTTTTCTAATTGACTCCACACAAGTTTTCTTTGATATCTTCTATTTATAAATAGCTTATTGTTACGGTATAACTCATAAGCTTCCATAATTGTCATACCTCTTGGTGATTCTATCATAATTTCTTCATTCGTTTATATTTTGCAATCTGTTCTATTCCATTACTGCCAACAACCCCATTACGCCATTATCGTTGATCTCCTAAAAGCGTTATTGCATTTATATTGTCTTTTTGCCGCCGCTTTCCGGAAAAACAAACACTGAATTTACTACTTTGCTGATATTTATCAAATAAATTGAACAAAAGCAACACAATTAAAGCATGGGCATTCTTCTCAAAAACATAAAAAAACGACAGTAGGTCCATAGTATTTTGTTGTAGCTCTACCGGGATGTCCTTCAACCTGGAGTAATCGCTGGATCGTGCCGACCGCTCATACTCCTAATATATTGTGTATAATGCGTTTATGTTACCACTGTTTTTGTTCTTTGATTAATTTCAAAAAGTCTTTTAAATCATCAAGCTCGTATTTGTCCTTATAAAAACTATATCCAAGGTCTATATCAGGTACTACTCCTTTGTAAAGACTGCCATTGGGATACTTAGAATAATTGTCAGCTATTCGAAATCCCATTTGACTTCCCGGCATTCGAAAAGGGACTGCTTCACAAAACATCTCGGTACAATTTCCAGTTTCACAACCAATAATGGTTCCTATGTTGCCATACTTAAACCATGCAGAAAATCCAAATGCGGCAGAATATGTTTTTTCGCTTTGAATCAGAATAACTTCTCCATCAAAACCATCAGATATACTATCTGTACACATTTCCCAGTTTTGTTCTTTTAGTCCACCTCCATTTATGTTAAAAGAATCTCTCTCTGCTGTAGTAAACTTTTTTGTACTTATAATGGACAAATATTCATTTTCCTGTTTTTGAATATCTTCTTTTGTTTTCATCTTTTGAAATCTTGAACGCCACAAGCTATTTTCCAAGCTCATTTTTCGTGCAAATTGGAATACGTATGGATGAGGGGAGTGATTTATATTATTATAAAATAGGGAATTTGGCCTTGAACTGCCACCCCCATTTCTTGAAATATCAATGAATAAATATTTTATATTGTGATTTTTGACCAAATCAAATATACCATCGACTTCATTTTTCCTTTTATCCCAGTTAAGTTTAGCGCATGAGTTGTATTCAATTATAGCAATGGAATCTTGAAGGTACTCCCTTAGTTCATAATCTGAATGAGTAACATTAGGTTTTTCAGGAAACCTAAAATAAGGAGATCCATTAACAATCATCGTTTTTAAAACAAGGGAGTTGCGATTATTTAATAACAGATTATATGGGGATTCAATGTTAAGTATGGCGATAATCAATTTTTTAAAATTCGATTCCAGATAAATATTTCTTTTTTGTTCATTTTCTATACTTATAGTTTTTTTTATCTCTGTAATTATTCTGTTAGATGAAATTCCATTTATTGAATGTATTAATAAATTGTTTAATGAGTCAACTTCGTTTTGTATGTAAAGATTATCTTCAATAAGTTTAACATTATATGGGAATAGTCTACCATATTGATTACAGTAGGTCCTATAATAACTCCAATCAAGGTATATATTGGTATGACCATCAAATAATCCGTTTAGTTTGGCAAACTCCCTGTTAAATTCATAATATTTCAATGGCTTTGAAAATATTTTCTTCAACTCCTCTTTTCGTTGCGCAACACTATCTTTTCCAACATATGCATACGGGTTTACATGCACAGCTTCAAGTTTTTCGAAAAAATATTCAAAATCCGCTGTCATCTCATCGGGAGTCAAAACTCGATTAAAATCAGCTTTAATATATTGCATCCCGGATGGCTCACATACCCATTTCTGAGATTCAGCCTTTTCAAATTCTTTTAGAGAAAGTTCTTTGTTGCCATCGACATTCTTGATTGCAGTTAATGCCAATCCGCTTTTTACTGAAATTATATAAATAATATTTTTTTCTTCCTTAATTTTCCAAAACTGACCCTCAGATTCCTCAAAGTCTGATTGCACAACAATATCTCCTTCAGCAGTAATTACTTTATTATTAAATTTAGAACTAATGACATAATGTTTGGCAATTTTTTCAAGTTTCCACTCCTGATTAAAACGACAATCCTCTTTATTCCAAATAATAAGCCTTTCTCCATCTTGTTCACTTGCTCTTGGAATATTAATGCTCTCCTGAAATAGTATTGAAACAATCTGATAATATTGGCTCTCCGGTTTATTTACGTTGCAGCTATTAAATATGAATTGCGTTAATAGTATCAATATGTACTGTTTCTTCATAATCTATTATTTAATGTGTTATCTGTTTGTGGCATTACACACAACAACCCCATAACGCCATTATCATTTACACCCCTAAAAGCGTTATTGCATTTATATTGTCTTTTTGCCGCCGCTTTCCGGAAAAACAAACACTGAATTTACTACTTTGCTGATATTTATCAAATAA